>DATKBQ010000381.1:0-3261 GCA_035546375.1 Planctomycetota bacterium
CTTCATCCCCGAGCCCGCCGGCCCGGGGCGGATCAGGGCGACCGCTTGGATCACGTCGTCCATCGTGCACGCGCCGGTCTGCTTGAGCAGGTTGCGCATCCCCGGCGACTCGATCTGGAAGCAGCCGATGGTCCGGCCCTCGCGCAGGAGCGCCGCGGTTTCCGGGTCGTCCTCGGGCAGCGCTCCGAGGTCGATCTCGACGCCGCGCCGGCGCAGCTCGCAGAGCGTGTCGTCGATCGTGGTCAATGCGCGGTTCCCGAGCAGGTCCATCTTGACCAGCCCCACCGCCTCGACCGCGTCCTTGTCGAGCTGGGTCACGACCACGCCCTTCGCCGCGCGCTGGCAGGCGACGAAGTCGGTGATCGGCCCGGGGGAGACGACCACGCCGCCGGGGTGCAGCCCGAAGTGGCGCGGCACGTCGAGCAGGTTCTGCGCCGCGGCGAGCGCGCGCCGCCAGCACTCGTCCTCGAACGGGAAGCCGCGCGCCTCGGGCGTGCCGTGCAGTGCGAGCGCGACGAGGTTCGCCGCCAGCTCTCCACGGAGCGGCGCGCGCGAGGGATCCGCCGGCGGTGGCGCCCACGGCAGGCGCCGCGACCAGCGGCTCACCTCCGCCGGCGGGAAGCCGTGCACGAGCGCCGACTCGCGGAAGGCCGAGCGCAGGCCGAAGCGCGCGAGGGTCGAGATCATCGCCGTGCGGTGCGCGCCGAAGGCCCGGTAGACGTGCTCGAGCACCTCGTCGCGCCGCCGCCAGCAGAAGTCGAGGTCGATGTCCGGCCGGTCGCGGCGCGCCGGGTTGAGGAAGCGCTCGAAGGGCAGGCGGTAGCGCAGGGGATCGGCGTCGCTCAGCCCCAGGCAGTAGGCGACCAGGCTGTCCGCCGCCGAGCCGCGGCCGACGCAGGGGATGGCATGCTCGCGCGCGAAGTCCGCGATCTGGTGCACGAGCAGGAAGTAGGGCGCGAAGCCCAGGCGGTCGATCACCGCCAATTCGTAGTCGAGCCGGCGCACGACCTCGGGCTCGAGCGGGCGGTAGCGCCGCTGCGCGCCGTCGAAGGCGAGCGCGCACAGGCGCGAGTAGGCGCTCTCGCCCGCCGCGAGCTCGACCTCGGGCAGATGGATCCCGCCCAGCGGCGGCGCGTAGCGGCAGCGCTCGGCGACCTCGAGCGTGCGCGCGACCATCGCCGGCACGCCGCGCGGCGCGCGGCTGCGGAACGGCCCGCGCGCATCGGGGAGCCCGGCGTAGAGCGCGCACACCTCGCTCGGCGCGAGGAGCCGCGCCGGCGCGTGCGCGAGCCACTCCCGCGGCAGGTCCTCGAGCAGCGCGTTGTGCTTGATCGCGACGCGGACCCGGTGGTCGACCTCGCCGCCCGGCGCGGCCCAGTACACGTCGGGCACGGCGAGCGCCGCGGCGCCGACCGCGCGCGCCGCCTCGAGCAGCTCGAGCGGGTCCGCGCCGCGCGAGGGCGGCGGCACCTTGGCCGGGTCCAGCCCGCTCTCGATCGGCTCCTCGCGCCGCCGCGGCGCGCGCGCGGGCCGCTGTTCGTCCAAGTGGGCGTTGCGCGGGCGGCGGTGCGCAGGCGCCGCGCGAACGGCGCGTGTGGAGACCGCGGGCGGCGCGATCGCCGCGAAGAGGTTGCGCGGGTCGACGCGTCCGGCGAGCGCGAGCAGGAGGCGCGGGTGGTCGGCGAGGAAGATCAGCCCCTCGCGGTGGCGCAGCACGCTCGAGGCGAGCGCGAAATCGCCGGGGCCACCGAGCTGCGCGCCCTCGCGCCCGGCGTCCTCACCCAGGTGGCGGGCGGTGACGAGCTTGCAGAGGCTCTTGTAGCCGCGCTCGTCCTCGACCAGCGCGACGAGGCGCCCGGGCGCGCCGGAAGGGCCGGAGATCTCCGCGCCGATGATGGGGCGGGGGATCGGGCGACCGGCGTCTGCGAGCGCCTTGGCTCCCTGGAGGAGGTCGACCAGTCCCGCCAAGCTGTCCACGTCGCACAAGGCCAGCGCGGGGAGGCCTAGCGCACCGGCCTGCGCGAGCAGGCGGGCCGGCGAATCGACGCCGGTCAGGAGCGAGTGGTGGCCGTGGACGCGCAGGGGGACGTACATGACGGCCTCAGGCCCGCCGGCGAGGGAGCGAACGCGAGCGGACCGAGGCGGTGCGGATCACGGGTGCCTCCTCGGCCTAGACCCTAACGGATACCTAACAAAAGGTCAAGACGATGAACCCTCTCCGCGAGGGTTCATCACGTTCCGCTACCGCCCGCTTACACGGCGGCCGTCAGCCGCGGAGGCGCAGGAACTCGATCAGCTCGGCTCCACGGGTGTAGGCGATGCCGACCGTGCCGGCGGCCATCAGGTCGTACTGGCCGCCGCGGCCTGGGAAACGGAACTCCCCCTCGCTGCCGTCGTCGAGGCGCAGGGTGAAGTAGTAGGTGGTCCGCCCTTCCCCGAGCGACGTCTCGCTGCGCCGGCCGACGACCAGCGCGCCGCGCTTGAGCAGCGGCCCCCGCTCGCTCCGCGCGCGTGCGCGCGCGCTCATCAGGAGTGTCGCCCCGAGCAGCAGCCCGGCCCAGGCCGCGAGCGTCAGCACCCAGGCCTCGCGCAGCTCCCAGCGCGCGAGTTGCACGACCAACCACAGCCCCCAGACGGCGATCAGCACCCAGCCGATCGAGCGCATCTGGCCCGCGCGCCGCTGCGCCTCGTGCGCCAGCGGCTCGAGGCCGAGCGCCGCCTGGAACTCCGGCGTCTCCCGCAGCCGCTGCAGCCGCCGGGTGGTCTCGTCCTCGCTCGCCGCGGGCCTGGCGCCGAGCGCGAGCGGAGAGCCGCAGTAGGCGCAGAGCGAGAGCTCCGGCCGGGTGATCTTGGCCCCACAAGTGGGGCAGCTCGGAGGTGCGCTCGGTTCGACGGCCATGGGCGGGCCGGAACTCTATCCGCTCCGCTCCGCCGGCGGCCAGCCCCGGATGATGGGGCGACGCCGCGAAAGGGGCAGGCTGCGTGCCGGCGGGTGTCGCGGCTCACTGGTTCAGCGACGGCGTGCGCAGGCGAAACCCGTCGCGGGTGAGCTCGCTCGTCGCGCACAAGGGCAGCGTCGCGCCGCGCAGGAGGAGGCCGAAGCCGTGGCGGGCGCGCAGGCGGTCGAGGGCGCTGTCGAGCCGGCGCTGGCGGTCGGCGCGGCTCGAGAGGTGCAGGTCGAGGGCGCCTTCGCGCTCGGCGGGCGGGTCGGAGAAGAGGCGGCCTTGCCAGCCCGGCGAAGGCACGAGGTCGACGAAGGTG
>DATKBQ010000382.1:0-3093 GCA_035546375.1 Planctomycetota bacterium
CTCAGAAGTTGCCCAGTTGCGCGGGAAGTTGCCGTCACCGCACTTGCTCGCGCGAGTGAGCTGTGCGACGCTCTTCCGCCATGCGCTACGCCCACCTCGGCCGCAGCGGCGCGGAGGTCAGCCGCCTGTGCCTCGGCACGATGAACTTCGGGCCGGAGACCGGCGAACGCGACAGTTTCAGGGTCCTCGACCGCGCGCTCGAGCACGGGATCAACTTCGTCGACACCGCCGACGTCTACGGCTGGAAGGTCGGCCACGGCGTGACCGAGCAGATCCTGGGGCGCTGGCTCGCCCAGGGCGGCGGGCGGCGCGAGGGCGTCGTCCTGGCCACCAAGGTCTACGGCAAGATGGGCGAGGGGCCCAACCGCTCGAAGCTCTCGGCGCTGCACATCCGCGAAGCCTGCGAGGGGAGCCTGCGCCGGCTGCAGACCGACCACGTCGATCTCTACCAGATGCACCACGTCTGGCGCGAGGCGCCGTGGGACGAGATCTGGCAGGCGATGGAGCTCCTGGTGCAACAGGGCAAGGTGATCTACGTCGGCTCGTCGAACTTCGCGGCCTGGCACATCGTCCAGGCGAACGAGATCGCGCGCGCGAGGCACTTCCTAGGCCTGGTCTCCGAGCAGAGCCTCTACAACCTGACCGCGCGCACCGTCGAGCTGGAGGTCCTTCCGGCGTGCAAGGCGCACGGCATCGGCGTGCTGCCTTGGAGCCCGCTCGCCGGCGGCCTCTTGGCCGGCACCCTCGACGAGCCACGCCAGGGCCGCCGCGCGAAGGAGGCGCTCCAGAAGCGGCTGGAGAAGGAGCGCCCGCGCATCCAGGCCTGGGAGGGCCTGTGCCGCGAGCTCGGCGAGCGCCCGGCGGACGTCGCGCTGGCCTGGCTGCTCGCGAACGACGCGGTGACCGCGCCGATCCTCGGCCCGCGCACCCTCGAGCAGCTCGACGGAGCCCTGCGCGCGCTCGAGATCCAGCTCGACGCTTCCGTGCTCGCGCGCATCGACGGGATCTTCCCCGGCCCCGGCGGCGCGGCCCCCGAGGCCTACGCTTGGTAGAGGATCCATCTCCGCGACGGTTCACCACGATCCGTTACTCGGCGTTGACACGCGGCGACGTGTACGAGCCAGGTAACGGAAGTTGGTGAACTGTCGCGGGGGTGGATTCTCGGACCCGGAGCTGGCCGCAGGCGGCTTCGACGTCCTGGCCGCCGGAGCGGCGCAGGGTGGCCAGGACGCCGGCGCGCTTGAGGGTGCGCACCATCGCCACGCAGCGCTCGATCGGGGGGCGTTGGAAGCGGGAACCCTCGACCGGGTTGTACGGGATGAAGTTGACGATCGCCCTACGGCCGGCGAGCAGCGCGGCCAGGCGCTCGAGCTCCAGGTCGGTGTCGTTGACGCCCTCGAGCAGCGTCCACTGCACCTGGACGGGATGGCCCGAGAGTCGCGCGTAGCGCTCGGAGAGCTCCACCAGCTCCGGGGGCGCGATGCGCGGCGCGCGCGGCAGGAGGCGCTCGCGCAGGAGGGCGTCGGTCGTGTGCAGGGACAGCGCGAGCGCGGGCTTCACCGCCGAGCCCGAGAGGCGCTCGAAGGCGCGCCGATCGCCGACGGTGGAGAAGACCAGTTCCTTGTGGGCGATGCGCCCCTCGCTGCCGAGCCACGCCAGCGCCTCGAGCACCGCGTCGAGGTTGTGAGCGGGCTCGCCCATCCCCATCAGCACGACGCGCCGCACCGCGCGCAACCGTCGCGCCGCCGCGACCTGGGCCAGGATCTCCGCCGGCGAGAGCTGGCGCAGGAGCCCGTCCTGGCCGGTCCGGCAGAAGCGGCAGCCGACCGCGCAGCCGACCTGCGTCGAGACGCACAGCGCGCCGCGCGCGAGCAGGACGCCCTCGACCGTGAGGCCGTCGGCCAAGCGAAACAAGAGCCGGCGCGAGCCGTCGCCCGCGGGGTGATCGGCGACGACGCGCGCCAAGGAGTCCAGCTCGAGCTGGAGGGCGGGCAGGCGCTCGAGGAGCCGGCGCGGGAAGGTGGCGCCGCGTCCCACCGGGGGCGGATCGAGGTCCCTCCCGGCCAACCAAGCGCGCATCAGGTGGCGCCGGTGCGGCTCGCGCACGGTGGACTCGAGCCGAGCCAGGACGGATTGCGGCGATTCCACGGGCCGAAGAGCCTACCTCCCCCGTCCAAGGGACCTGGCCAGAGGATCCGGAGCCGGCGGCGCAGGCAGGACGATGAAGGCACGCCAAGTCGGGCTTCCGGGAATACCCGGCAGCCTCCGCACCACGCGCGGGGTTGCACCGGGAACCCGCTGGGGGAAGGATCGGTGCTTGGTGGCCCGGCGGCTCGCAGCCTTGCTCCTCGGTCTGGTCCTCACGGCGCTGGCCCTGGAGCTCGCCGCGCGCCTGCGCGTGAGCGATCCGATCGCCGGCCAGGAGTCGATCACGCCGGCGCTCACCGAGGCCGAGCATGGGGAGCTCGCGTACGTGCTGCGCCCGCTGGCCGAGGACGGCGTGCGTTATCCAGCGCGGCGCGGGGGCCAGCCGTTCTGCATCGAGTACCGCGTCAACTCCCACGGCTTCCGCGACCGCGAGCGCACGCTCGAGAAGCCGCCCGAGACCTACCGCATCGCCCTGCTCGGCGACTCGAGCGTCTTCGGCCACGGCGTGGCGTTGGAGGACAGCCTGCCGGCCGAGCTCGAGCGGCGCTTCGCCGAGCTCGAACCCGCGCCGCGCTTCGAGGTCCTCAACTGCGGCGTCTACGGCTACAACACCCGCCAGGAGCTCGCGCTCCTGCGCAAGCACGTGATCGCCTTCGAGCCCGACCTGGTGGTCGTGGTCTTCAACTACAACGACGTCACCCCGCGCGACCCGGCGCACATCGGCCGCCCGGCCGAGGCGCGCTGGCTCACCCACCTCAGCCTACCCTCCCGCGAGCCGGAGCCGCAGGACCGGCTCCTCGATCACGTCCTGTGGGCCGCGCGAAGGCGCTCGCGCCTGGCCGACGTCGCCTGCGACCGCTTGCTCAAGACCCTGCGCGTGCGCGGCATCCGCAGCGTGATCCGCTCGCACTTCGAGGACGGCTCGCGGGGCTGGACGGACACCTC
>DATKBQ010000383.1:0-2732 GCA_035546375.1 Planctomycetota bacterium
GCGGCACGCTGATGCACACCCACCTTCTCGGATCGGGCGTCGATCCGCTCAACCGCGCCCTGATCGCGCTGCACCGCGACCGCCGCTTTCGCAGCGTCGCCTTTCCACTCCGCTCCGAGCAGCTCGATCAGGCGCGGGAGCTCTATGCGCGGGCCGGGAGCGAGGAAGCGATGATCATGATCGCGCGGCTCGACGTCGAGCAGGGGCGCTACGACGCCGCCATCGCCGCGCTCGAGCCGCTGCTGAGCCGCCGGCCGGACGATCGCGAGCTGCCCGTCCTGCTGGGGGCCGCCTATCGCCGCGCGCGGCGCTACGACGACGCGCTGGAGATGTACCGGCGCGCCCTGGCCGGAGGGCCGAACGCCCGCGTCGAGTACAACCGCGGCATCGCCCTGAGCCGGATGGGGAGGACGGGCGAGGCCATCGCCGCCTATGAGAGAGCGCTCGACCTCGCTCCGTCGTTCGCGCCGGCGATGGCGAACCTCGGGCAGGCTTGGCTGGAAAGAGGGCGGACGCCGGAGGCGATCGCGCTCCTGCGACGCGCCCTGGAGGCCGATCCCGATGCTCTCACCGCTCGGGCGACACTCGGCTTCGCGCACTTCCTTTCAGGGGACATCGATGCGGCGCAGCGCATCACGAACGAGGTGCTCGAGCGCGCGCCCGATTCCGCCGCCGCGCTGAATACGCTGGGGAAGATTCAGGAGGCACGCTGCGGTGCGGCCGCCTGTCCGCCGGCGGTGGCCGCGTACGAGCGGGCGATCGCGCTCGACCGCGCCTACGCCGAGCCGCGGCTCAACCTCGCCCAGCTCCGCCTCGACGCCGGCGACTCCGCGGCGGCGGCGTCGCTGGCGCGGCAGGCGCTCGAGATCCGCCCCGCCTGGACGGCCGCGCGCGTCGTGCTCGCCCGGGCGATGCAGAGGGAAGAGCGCTGGAACGATGCGATGGAGGAGCTGGCCCGCGCCGTCCGCGACGACGGCGGCGACGCCCGGGCGCGCGCCGAACTGGCGCACGTTCATCTGATGATGGGGAACGCCGCGGCGGCGGCGGCGGAGGCGCGGCGGGCGATCGCGCTGCACCCCGGTCACGCCGCCGCGTACGTCACGCTCGGCCACGCGCATCTGTCGCTCGGGGAGATGCCCGCGGCTCTCGCGGCGTACGAGCGGGCGCTGGAGACCGGCCCGCCGGCCGGCGTGGTGCACAACAACCTGGCGGTGATCCATTTCCGCCTCGGCAGGCACGAAGAGGCGCGGCGCCACGCGATCGCGGCGCAGGCGCTCGGCACTTCGCCGCATCCCGGGCTGGTCGCCGCGCTCGAGCAGGCGCATCCGCGGCATCTCATCTACCTGCACGGCCGGATCATTCAGGACCAGCAGGACCGGCGAGCGCTGCACCCGGAGCACGGCCATTACGAGCTGGAGAAGATCGCGGAGGCGTTTCGTGAGCAGGGGTTTGTCGTCACCGCGGAAGTCCGGCCGAAAGGGACGTCGGTCGACGAGGCGGCGGCTCGGGTCGTCGAGCAGGTGCGGCGGCTCCTCGAGTCGGGTGTGCCGGCGAACCGGATCGTGGTGGCCGGCGCGTCGATGGGGGCATCGATCGCCTTCGAAGCCGCGGCGCGGCTGCAGAACCGCGACGTTCGCTTCGCCGTCCTCGGCGCCTGCCTGTCGGCGAACCTCCGTGCGCTCCACCGGGAGGGGAAGCGCCCTAGCGGCCGGCTCATCGCCATTCGCGAGGAGACGGACGAGATGAGCACCCCCTGCAAGCCGTGGGATGACTCGGAGACGCCGTCGTCGCTGCGCACCTCGGAGGTGGTGGTGCACACAGGACTCGGCCACGGCTTCTTCTACCGCCCCCTTCCCGACTGGGTGGAGCCGATGCTGGAGTGGGCCGGTAACCGTTGACCGTTAACGGTTCGCCGCGTCGTAGACCACCCGCCCGCCGGCGATCGTGTAGATCACGCGCGTATCGAGAATCTCCTCCGGCGCGATCTCGAGCAGGTTTCTCGACAGCACGGCGAGGTCGGCCAGCTTCCCGGCCTCGATCGACCCCTTCTCCTCCTCCTCCAGATTCGCCCAGGCGCTGTTCCAGGTGTAGGCCCGCAACGCCTGCTCGATGCCGATCCGCTCCTCCGGGAACCAGCCGCCGGGCGGCTGGCCGGTGACGGTCTGTCGGGTGACCGCGGCGTAGAGCGCCAGCATCGGATTGATCGGGTACTCGGCGGCGGAGGTGCCGGGCCAGTCGGATCCGAAGGTGAGCACCGCACCGCTCGCGGCGATCGAGCGAAAGGCGTACGCGCCGCGGCTGCGCTCGCGCCCGATCCGCTCCTCCATCCAGCGCATGTCGTCGCTCAGATGGAACGGCTGCACCTCGGCCACGACGCCGAGGGGGCCGAGGCGGGGGAGGTCGGCAGGAGCGAGCACCTGCGCGTGGACGAGACGGAAGCGGCGGTCGCGCGCGCCGTTGCGGCGGTTCAGCTCCTCCAGGTAGTTCAGCAACAGGTGATTGGCCTCGTCGCCGATGGCGTGCACGGTGAGCTGCAGCCCGGCGCGATCGGCGTCGAGCATGTGCCGCAGAAACTGCCCCTCGACGAATGTGCCCTGCGCATCGACCATCAGCGGGCGCCACCGGCCGCGGTTGGCGGGATCGTGCTCGTAGGGCTCGAAGAAGCGCGCGGTGCTGTTGCCCATGATGCCGTCGATGTGCCCCTTGAGGCTCCCGAGCCTGATCCAGGCGTC
>DATKBQ010000384.1:0-9753 GCA_035546375.1 Planctomycetota bacterium
TCAAGCGCGCATGCTAGACGGAAGCGAGGTCCCCTGGCCCTCCTCCGCGGATCGAAGCCCTCCAAGGCCTTCGCGAGCGCCCCCCAGGTCCACAGCAACAGGCTTCCCAGCGGCGCCCGCGCGGCCGGGCGGTGGCTGCGCGCCTGCTATTCTCCGCCTCCGCTCGCGCCCGAACGCAAGCCGATGCTCCGCCTCTACCTGCTCTACGCCCTCTCGGGCTTCCTGAGCCTCGGCTATCAGGTCGCCTGGTTCCGCATCTTCGTCGACAGCTTCGGCTCGACGAACATCACGTTCGCCTTCGTCATCGCCAACTTCATCGGCGGTCTCGGCGCCGGCAGCCTCGCCAGCCGCCGGCTCGTGCAGCGGCTGGCGGAGCTGGTGCGCGTCCGTGACCCGCTGCGCCTGTACGGGCTCCTGGAGCTCGGCGTCGGCGCCACCGTACTCGCCACGCTCCTGGTGCCGCTGCTGCCGGCCGATTTGTGGACCGGCGCCGCCTACGTGCCCGCGGGCGACATCCACCGTCCGCCGCTCTTGTGGCACCTGGCTCAGCTCGCGATCAGCACGCTGGTGGTGTTCGTGCCCTGCTTCCTGATGGGGATCACCTTCCCGCTCTTGTGCGAGGCCCGGCGAGACCAGGCGCGGTTTCCAGCCGGCCTGTACGCCTGGAACACGTTCGGCGCGTGCGTTGGCGTGCTCGCCAGCGAGATCGTGCTGCTGGCCATGCTCGGGCACACGCGGATGCTCGTCGTGCTGGCCGCCGCGAACCTCGCGCTTGGCGCGTTCTTCTGGTTCGCGCCGTCCGCTTGGCGCGGCCTGCGGACGGCGCGGGCCGGACCCGCAGCGCTCGCGCGCAGCACGACGGCCGCCGCCACCCGCCCCGCCACCCAACCGCTGTACGCGGCCTCGGTCCTGTTCCTCGGCGCCACGCTCAGCGGATTCCTGACCGGAGCGTTCGAGGCGGACGTGCTGCGCCGGCTGCAGTTCGTCGATTGTCGGACGGCCGCCGCGCTGTCGTGCATCTCGTTCTGGTGCATCCTCGCGATCGCGCTCGCCAGCGCGACCGTGCGAGCCCTGCCGCGCCTCGCGTTGCGCCACGTCCAGATCGCCGCCGTCGCCGCGTTCCTGGTCTACGTCGCCGTGTGGCACTTCGCGTATCGACTGCGCGATTGGGTCGATGCCGCCGACCGGCTGCGCGTGCAGGCGGCGCTGCCGCCGATGCCGCAGGGTCTGTCGGTGTCGTACCAGTTCTTCAACCTCGGCTACGGCGTGTGGCCGGTCTTGTGGTTCACCGGGCTGTTCGTGCTGCCGCCGTTCTACCTCCTCTCGCTTTTCTTGCCGCACCTGTGCAACGCCGCGCACGCCGAGCGGCGCCACCTGGGCCTGGTCTACGGCGTCAACACGCTGGCGTTCTGCGCCGGCCTGCTCGCGTTCACGACGGTGGCGCCGCGCGTCAACGTGTTCTACGCGATGCGCCTGTTCCTGGGCCTGTTCGCGCTCGCCGTCCTCGTGCTGGTGGCCCTGCGGCCGCGCGACCGGCACGTGGGTCGCAAGGCGGGCCTGGCGGCCCTGCTGCTCCTGGCGCTGGCATGGATGACGCCGCGCGGGTTCGCGCCCGGCTACTTCGCCCCCGGGGACCCGGCCGCCGCGCTACCGGTGCGGGCGATGAAGAGCAACGGCGCCCACACCACCTACGTCGTCGCCGATCCGGCCGGCGACGTGCTCTACTTCGACAGCCATCCGATGTCGGGATGCAACGCGCCGGCGCAGCAGTACATGCGGCTGATGGCGCACTTCCCGCTCCTGGCCCACGAACGGCCGGCCGCGGCGCTGCTGATCGGCTTCGGCGTCGGCAACACGGCGTCGGCGATCCTCCTCCACGAGACCATCGAACGCCTCGACGTCGTGGACCTCAACCACCAGGTCTTCGCGACCGCATCCGAGTTCGCCCCCGTCAACCGCAACGCCCACGCCGATCCGCGCGTGCGCCTGGTCCACGACGACGGCCGGCGCTTCCTGCGGCTGACGCCGCACGCCTACGACCTGATCACCAGCGAGCCGCCGCCGCCGATGCTGCCCGGCGTCTCCCGTCTCTACTCGGTCGAGTACTACCGCGACGCGCGGGCGTGCCTGACGCCCGGCGGCTTGATCACGCAGTGGCTGCCGATCGACCAGATGCCCCTGCCGGCCATGCGCGCCGCGCTCGCCGCGTTCGTGCAGGTGTTCCCCGACAGCCTGCTGTTCGTCGGCCAGAGCACGAACTACATCCTGATGGGGAGCAACCGGCCGTTGCAGCTCGCGACCGTCGAGTCGCGGTGGCTGGAAAGCCCGCAAGTGCGCGAGGACCTGGCGCCGTTCGGCGTCCGCGGCGTCGTACCGCTCCTGGCGCGCATCACCAAGATCGGCCCGGGGATGGTGCGCGAGTTCGCGAAGGATGTCGCCATCCGCGACCCGCACAACGACCTGTCGCGCATGTTCCACGACCCGGCGGCGCCGCCGGTCTTGACCTACGATCCGACAGCGGTGCTGGCGCATTTGACGCCGCCCGGCGCGCGGCCCTTGGCCTGTCGCGACGAGCTGGCGAGCACCGTGCTGCACCTGGGCCGCCTGGTGTCCATGGTGCCCGACTTCCCCGAGTCGGCGCTGATGTCGGTGCGGCACACGGGCGGCACCCAGGTAGCCCTCGCGCACATCGACTGGCACACGGTCGCGCGGCGCATCGAGGCCAGCGAGCGCGCGTTGGCAGCCGGCGACACCAGGGTCGCGCTCGAGCACCTGCAGCAGGTGCTCGAGATGGCGCCGGAGTACCCGGCGATCGCGCTGCAGACGGCCGCCCTCCTCTCGCGGACGCAGCAGTGGGAAGCGGCGCTCGTCGTGTGGCGGCGGTTGCAGGCCATGGACCCGAGCGATCCGGTCGCTGCCTGCGGCGCGGCGGTGGCGCATTTCCGGCTCGGACGGCGCGACGAGGCACTCGCGATGCTGGAGGTGCAGGCGCAGAGGCACCCGCAGGCGGCTGACGTGCAGCGCCTGCACGGTGACGTGCTGGCTGCGAGCGAGCGCTGGAGCGCCGCGCTCGCGGCCTACGAGCGCGCGCTGCGCGCCGACCCGGACGACCAGGCGTCGGCGGCAGGCCGCGCGCGCTGCCTCGAGCGAGTGCAGCGCTGATGGCCAGCCCCTTGCTCTCCCCGCTTACGACTGAGCGAGCGCCTCGAGCCAAGGGCCTGTCGCCGCGGCCGCATCCTCGGCGCCGAAGATCCCCGACAGCGTCGCCACTCCCGCCGCTCCGGCCGCCAGCACGTCGCGCGCGTGCTCCGGCTTCAACCCGCCGAGCGCCCACACCGCCACCGTCGAGCGCGCGGTCGCCATCCGCAAGCCTTCGAATCCGACGGGCTCGCGCGCGAACGGCTTGTCGACGGCGAACACGGGGCCGTGGAGCAAGTAATCGGCGTCCTGCCACGTGTGCGGGTCGTCGCCGGCGTGCGTCGACAAGCCGATCGAGACGGATTCGTCCAGCCAAGGACGGATCTCGCGCGGCGCGAGCGAGCGCCAGCCGAGGTGGACGGCCTGCGCACCGACCGCGGTCGCCAGGTGCGGCCGGTCGTGCAGCCCGAGCCAGGCGTCGCGGTGCGGCGCGAGGAGCGCACGCAGATCCATGGCCAGCGCCAAGTACTCGCGATCGCCCAAAGCCGGCTCGCGCAGCAAGATCCCGCGCAGGCCGCGCTCGACGGCTCGTCCCGCGTCGCGCGTGAAGGCGTGCGCCTCCCCCGGCCCCAGCGTGCCGGGCGAGAGCGCCACCAGCCTCGGCGGCCTCATCCCTCCAGCTCGACCAGGTATCCCAGATCGCGCAACAAGGCCTGCGTGCGGCGCGGCGTGAAGCGCGTCTTGAGCTGCACCCGGCGCTCGTCGATCGCTCCGCGCAGGTACGGCTTGACGCCGGGATCCTGCTGGAAGCGCCGCAGGGTCGCCTCGTCCTCGCAGCGCACCACGCCGGTCTGGTCGAGCACCATCAACCCCGCCCGGTGGGCCCAGTCGCGGATCGAGTAGACGACGTTCTGCGGGACCGGCGTGCGCGAGCGCTCGCGCAGGACGGCCAGGATGCGCGAGACGTACATGCCCTCGGCCAGGGCGCGCTGCACCGAGCGCTCGAGGATCTTGAAGTGCATCGTCTCGCCGGCCTTCTCGCGCACGCAGAAGCGGTCCAGCTCGTGGATCAGCTCGCCGTCGTCGCCGGTCGGGAAGAGCACCACCTCGAAGTCCGGGGTTACGATCACGCTGCCCAGCGAAGGCCGGATCGTCTGCGGCGTGCCGTCGATCACGCCGAGCAGGCGCGCCCCCTGCTTGGTCAGCCGCAGCGCCACCGGCCTCCCAGCGGCGTCGTAGCCCAGGTCGACGATCCCGAGCAGGTACAGGCGCTGGCGCACCCAGCGCGCCAGGTTCCAGGCCAGCCGCTGCAGATCCTCCATCGGCGCGTAGTGCACGGCCTGCGATCGCGCCGCGAAGTACTCGTCGACCGCGAGCTGGTCCAGGCTCGCGAGGTACGTGTTGCGCGCCAGGAACGGCAGGTACATCAGGTCGTACCAGACCAGCGGCTCGACGCGCTTGAGGAGCCGGACGAAGATCCGCCGCAGCCGGAGCTGGTGGTAGTAGTCGCCCGGCAGCCGCCGCTCCTCGATCGAGTACTCGAGCAAGGTCGAGAGTTTTTCTTCCAGCGGGCGCGGCTCCCACGCGCGGCCGGCCGAGGTCAGCGCGAAGGTGCGCTCGCCGGTCGACTCGATCAGCCCGGCGGCGCGAGCGAAGTCGTAGATGAACGCGAGCACCGCGGCGCGCGACAGCTCGCGCCCGGGGTTGGGGATCAGCTCCTGGAGGATGCGCTTCTCGGTGGTCTTGAAGATCTCGCCGCGCACGGTGAAGCGCACGCTGTGCTCGAGGATGAAGCCGATGAAGCGCGAGAGGTTGCTCGCGAGATCCACGCCCAGCGAAGCCTCGCTGTGCGGAGCGTCCGGGTCGCCCGGCACCGCCACGCGCTTGAGCCAAGCCAGCGCGACCTCGTTGAAGACCACCAGCACGTCGTCGCACAGGTGGATCCCGTAGCGGCCGAGCTCCAGCCGCTCGACGGTGCCGACCAGCGACTCCTCCAGCGCCAGGCGCCAGCGCCGGCCGTCCCAGCCCTGCTCGCCGGTCTCCATGCGCTCGAAGAGCCCGCGCGGGAGGAGGCCGCCGAACTGGAGCACGGCCTTCTCCACCAGCTCGCGCAGCGGCGGCTCGAGGTGCTCCAGGCGCTGCACCGACGCCGACTCGCTCGAGTAGAGCTTGTACATCTCGCGCAGCCGCGTGGGCGAGAGCCGGCGCGTGCGCGCCGGGTCGTCGTAGAGCCGGTCGAGGAAGCCGCGCAGCGTGAACAGGTCGAACACGCCGCGCCGCCGCGCACGCCGCAGGCGCAGGATGGCGTCGCCGATCTCCGCCGGGACGGCGTGGCTGCGCCCGCCGTAGCTCTCCAAGCGCCGGTCGAGGGTCTCGACCAGGAGCCCGTGGCGCACCAGCGCCGTCGTCGCGGCCTCGAGGTCGTAGTCGGAGAGGTAGGCGAGCAGCTTGTGGGCCGCCAGGTCCTCCAGGCTCTTCTGGTAGCCCGGCGCCTCGAGGTGCAGCGAGAGCAGCTGGTTCAGGCGCCGGCCGAGCCCGCCCAGGCGCGCCTCGACCCGGTCGGGATCGCACATGAGCACCGCCAGCTCGCGCCGCAGCTCGGCTTCGGAGGGCGGCGGGCCGCCGTTCGCGGCGCCGCTCCAGAAGCGGTGCATCTCCTCGAGCTCGGGCCCGCGGCGGCCGGCGAGCACGTCCGACAACCGCGCGCGAGCCGTCTCCGGTCGACTCCCGGTGCGGCCCCCGGGCTGCGGCTCGCCCTCGCGCGGGCTCACCGCTCCGCCTCCGGGTGGCCACCCTGGATCTGGCCGGCCTCGACGATCTCGTAGGCGTAGCCCTGCTCGGTCAGGAAGAGCTGGCGCTTCTCGGCGAACTCCTGGTCGCGCGATCCGAGCGTCACCACGGAGTAGAACGACGCCGCCGAGCCGTCCGGCTTGGGCCGCAGGATGCGCCCGAGACGCTGGGCCTCCTCCTGGCGCGAGCCGAAGGTTCCCGAGATCTGGATCGCGACGTTCGCCTCCGGCAGGTCCACCGCGAAGTTGCCGACCTTGGAGACGATCAAGACCTCCAGCTCGCCCGAGCGGAAGGCCGCGTACAGCTTCTCCCGGTCGGCGTTGGGCGTCTTGCCCGTGATCAGCGGCGCGCGCAGGTGGCGAGCCAACGCGTGGAGCTGGTCGATGTACTGGCCGATGACCAGGATCCTCCCGCCACGGTGGCGCTCGATCAAGCGCTCGACGACGCGCGTCTTGGCCGGGTTCTCCGACGCCACGCGGAATTTTCCACGCGCGCTCGCGCTGGTGTAGGCCGGCCGCCAGGCGGCGTCGAGCGGCACGCGCACCTCGGTGCAGGTGGCCGCGGCGATGAAGCCCTGGCCCTCGAGCACCTTCCACGGCACGTCGTAGCGCTTCGGCCCGATCAGGCAGAAGACCTCGTCCTCCTTGCCGTCCTCGCGCACGAGGGTCGCCGTGAGCCCGAGGCGCCGGCGCGCCTGCAGGTCGGCGGTGACGCGGAAGATCGGCGCCGGCAAGAGGTGCACCTCGTCGTAGATCACCAGGCCCCAGTTCTCGCGCGAGAAGAGCCCGAAGTGCTCGAAGGGATCGGTGCGCGCGCGCCGCCAGGTCAGCATCTGGTAGGTGGTGATCGTCACCGGGCAGACGCGCTTGGAGTCGCCGGTGTACTCCCCCACCTGCTCCTCGCCGAGCGCGGTCTTGTCGAGCAGCTCCTCGCGCCACTGGCGGACGGCGACCGTGTTCGTGGTCAGGATCAGGGTCTTCGAGCCGACCAGGTTCATCACCTTGAGCCCGACCACCGTCTTGCCGGCGCCGCAGGGCAGGACGATCACGCCGCTGCCGCCGAGCACCGAGCCGCCGGCGTGGAAGGCCTCGGCCGCGCCGCTCTGGTAGCCGCGCAGGCGGAAGGGCGAGCCCGAGCGCGCGACCTCGCGCAGGACGACCTCGAGCGGGTCGCCGTCGAGGTAGCCGCCGCGATCGTCGACGGGGAAGCCGATCTTGATCAGGGCCTGCTTGATCGAGCCGCGCGAGAGCGGGTTGACCCACACGCGCCCCGTTCGGTCGATCTGGACCAGCTTGCGGATGTCGCCGTGGCCGAGCACGTCCGCCAGGGCGTCGGCCGAGCTGGAGACCAGCTCGAAGCGCTCCTCGCCGCCGCCGCCGCGGCGCTCGATCTTGAAGAGCCCGTAGCGCGCGATCCAGTCGCGCACGTCGGAGAGCACGCTGCGCGGCACCGGCACGCAGGAGAACTCCTCCAGGACGCCCTCGATCTCGGCCGCGCCGACTCCGAGCGCGGCCGCGTTCCAGATCGAGACCGGCGTGATCCGGTAGGTGTGCAGGTAGTCGGGGCTCTTCTCCAGCTCGGCGAAGCTCGACAGGGCGTCGCGGGCCGCGGCGAAGCGCGGGTGCTCCTCGGTCAGCGGCGAGCCGCTCGCGTCCTTGACCGGATGGCCGCGACCGTCGACCACGGCGCGCACGGTGTGCAGCATGAGCGAGCGGTCGCTCTGCACGATCAAGGGGTTGTCCGGGCGCAGGCTCATCCGGCGGCCTCCTTCAGCCGGCGCCTCCGTCGAGCGGCGGGGCGCGCCGGGGCCGAAGCGCGTTCCAGCTCGCGCGCCAGGAACGGCCCGGTGACCGAGGCCGGGTCGCGGGCCAGCTCCTCCGGGGAGCCGCCCGCGATCCGGCGCCCGCCGGCCTCCCCGCCTGCGGGACCGAGCTCGACCAGCTCGTCGCAGATCGAGAGCAGCCCCGTGTGGTGCTCGATCAGGATCACCGCGTGGCCGCGCTCGGCGAGCCGCCGCAGGACGCGCGCGAGGTGCAGCGCGTCGGAGGCATGAAGGCCGGTGGAGGGCTCGTCGAGCACCAGCACGCTGCGCTCGGCCGACTGGGCCGAGAAGAGCTCGCTCGCGAGCTTGACGCGCTGCGCCTCGCCGCCGGAGAGGGTGGTCGAGCTCTGGCCGAGGCCGAGGTAGCCGAGCCCCACGTCGCGCAGGGTCTCGAGGATCTCCCGCGCACGCGGTTGAGCCGAGAGGAAATCGAGCGCCTCGTCCACGCTCATGGCCAGGAGGTCGGCGATCGAGCGGCCGCGGAAGCGCACCTCGAGCACCTCGGGCGCGTAGCGGCGGCCCTCGCACTCCTCGCAGGTGAGCCAGAGATCCGCCAGGAACTGCATCTCGACCCGCAGCGCGCCTCGGCCCTCGCACGCCGGGCAGCGCCCGCGCGGCGAGTTGAACGAGAAGTGCCCGGGCCCGAAGCCGCGCACGCGCGCGTCGGGTGTGCGCGCGAAGAGCTCGCGCACGCTCTCCATCAGGCCGGTGTAGGTGGCCGGCACGCTCGCCGGCGTGCGCCCGATCGGGCTCGCGTCGACGACCACGGTCCGCGGCCGGCCGCCCGGCGGCGAGACGAGGCGCGTCCAGCGGCCCTCGGGTTCCTCCCCTTCGAGGGCCGGCACCAGGGTGTCGAGCACCAGCGTGCTCTTCCCCGAGCCCGAAGGCCCGCATACGCCGGTCAGGACGCCGAAGCGCGCCTCGAAGTCCACTCCCTTCAAGTTGTGGAGCCGCGCGCCCTCGATCCGCACGCTGCGGCCCCCGATTCCCGCGTCGCGGCCCTCCGGCCCCGCGCCGAGGGCTGCGCCGTTGCGCGTCCCGGCGAGCCGGCGCAAGGACAGCTCGCCGCGCAGCGCCGCACCGGTGAGCGAATCGGGGTTCGCGCGCACCTCGCGCGGCGGACCGGCGGCGACGACGTTCCCGCCGTGACGCCCCGCGGCGGGCCCCATGTCGACGATCCAGTCGGCCTGCTCCATCAGGCCCTCGTCGTGCTCGACCACCAGCACGGTGTTGCCCCCGTCGCGCAGCGCGAGCAGCGCGCCGCCCAGGCGCTCGACGTCGGCCGGATGCAGCCCGACCGTCGGCTCGTCGAGCACGTAGCACACGCCCACGAGCTGCGAGCCGAGGCTGGCCGAGAGCCGCACGCGGCGAGCCTCGCCGCCCGAGAGCGTCGACGTCGGCCGATCGAGGGTCAGGTAGGCGAGGCCGACGCGCTCGAGCAGGGCCAGGCGCGAGGTCAGCTCGCCTAGGACGGGCTCCACCGCCGCCGCGCGCGCGCCTTCGAGGGGCAGCGCGCGCACCCAGGGCAAGGCCGCGCCGACCGAGAGCGCGAGCACCTCCGGCAGCCGCTTGTCGCCGACGGTGACCGCGCGCGCTTCCGGCCGCAGGCGCTCGCCTGCGCAGGCCCGGCACGTCTCCTCGGACATGACGGTCTCCAAGAGCTCCGCCCAGCCCGGGTCCTCGGCCTTGGCGTGCCAGGCGTCGACGTGGCCGCACAGGCCCGGCCAGGAGGCCGTGAAGCGCTCCTGGACCTCGGCCCGCTCGCTCGCCTTGTCGATCTCGACCCGGTAGCTCTCGCGGGCGCCCTCGCCGTGCATCAAGAGCGCCTGCTGGGCGCTCGTCAGGTCGCGGTACGGCCGCTCGAGGTCGATCCGGTGCGCGCGCGCGACCGCGCGCAGGAGGTGCTCGTAGTAGCCCTTGCCCTTGACCAGGTAGCGGCCGAAGCGCGCCGTGATCGCGCCGTCGGTCAGAGACTTCTCGGGGTGCGTGACCAGGAGGTCGGG
>DATKBQ010000385.1:0-2023 GCA_035546375.1 Planctomycetota bacterium
GAGCCGCGCCCTGCGGGTACCCGGCCCGCGGGAACGCGCTACGCCGTGCGCGGCGAGGTCGCGCGCTGCGGGATGGGGATGATCTACAAGGTCTGGGACGAGAACCTGCGCCGCACGCTGGCGATGAAGGTGGTCCTCGGGGCCGACGCGGCCCCCGGGAGCGCGGGCACGTCGCAGCCCGACAAGAACCGCCTCAACCGCTTCCTCGAGGAGGCGCAGATCACGGGCCAGCTCGACCACCCCGGCATCGTGCCGGTGCACGAGCTCGGGCTCGACGACGAGGGGCGCGTGTACTTCACCATGCGCCTGGTCAAGGGGCGCGACCTCAAGCAGGTGTTCGAGCTCGTGCGCCGCGGCGAGGAGGGCTGGACCCTGACGCGCGCCCTGCACGTGATGCTCAAGGTGTGCGAGGCGATGGCCTTCGCCCACGAGAAGGGCGTCGTGCACCGCGACCTCAAGCCCGCCAACGTGATGGTCGGCCGCTTCGGCGAGGTCTACGTGATGGACTGGGGTCTGGCCAAGGTCGTGGGGCGCGAGGACCACCGCGACCTCCGGCCGCGCGCCGATCCGCAGGCGTCCCTGAGCGAGGTGCGCACCGACCGCCGCGACCAGGCCGGCAGCGAGCCCGACGCGCAGCTCTACACCATGGACGGGGACATCGTCGGGACGCCCTGCTACATGTCGCCCGAGCAGGCGCGCGGCGAGATGGACCGGTTCGGGCCGCGCGCCGACGTGTACTCCGCCGGCGCGATGCTCTACCACCTGCTCGCGGCGCGCATGCCCTACGTCCCGCCCGAGGGCGTGATCCCGCCGCAAGCGGTGCTGGCGCTCTTGATCCACGGACCGCCGCAGGCGTTGGCGGAAGCTGGTCCCGACCTCCCCCCGGAGCTCGTGGCGATCTGCGAGAAGGCCATGGCGCGCGAGCCCGAGGGGCGCTACGAGACGATGCTCGCCATGGCCGAGGACCTGCGCGCCTTCCTGGAGGGGCGCGTGGTGCGCGCCTACGAGACCGGCGCCGCGGCGGAGTTCAAGAAATGGGTGCGGCGCAACCGCGCGGTCGCCGCGAGCCTGGCGGCGCTGCTCGCCGTCGTGGTGGGCGGCTCGATCGGATTCGCCTGGCAGCAGGGGCGGCTGGCGCGCCGCATCGCGGCCCAGCGCCTCGATGCGGCGCTCGCCCGGGACGAGGCACTCGCGAGCGAGCGCGAGGCCGTGCGCAAGAGCTACCTGGCAAACCTGGTCGCCGCCGACGTCTACCTGAAGGCCAACGAGGTGCCCGAGGCGGTGCGCCTGCTCGAGGCCTGCGACGAGGGCCTGCGCGGCTGGGAGTGGCGCCACCTCGCGCTGAAGGCGGACGGCAGCCTGGCCGCGCTCCCCCACCCGGGCGAGGTCGGCTGCGTGGCCTTCGCGCCGGACGGGGAGCTCCTCGCCACCGGTTGCGCCGACGGCGTCGTGCGCCTCTGGCGCGCGCCGCAAGGGGAGGCTGTCGCGGCGCTCGCGGGCCACGGGGAGGCCGTGCTCGCCCTCGCCTTCGCGCCCGGGGGCGCGCGCCTCGCATCGGCCTCCCGCGACGGCTCCCTGCGCGTGTGGGACCTCGCCAGCGAGCGCGCGCGGCTCGTCCTGTCTGACCACGAGGCGCCGGTCACGGCGGTCGCGTTCTCGGCCACCGGAGAGCGCCTCGCCTCGGGAGCGGCGGACGGCGGCGTGCGCCTGTGGGATCCGGTGACAGGCCACCCGCTCGCCAGCTTCGACACAGGCGGCCGGTCCGTGGCCGCGCTGGCCCTCTCAGCCGACGGGGGGCGCCTTTCCGCCGCCTGCGCGGACGGAGGGATGGCCGCGTGGGACACCGCGAGCGGCGAACCGGTGCCCGAGCTGGCGGGCGGCGAGGGTGCGGTCGAATGCGCCGCGTTCGACCGCGGAGCCGAGCGGCTCGCGACCGGCTCGATCGACGGTTCCGTCCGCGTTCGCGAGCTCCGCACAGGCGGCGAGCTCGCGCGCCTGCGCGCCCACGCCGACCCGGTGTTCT
>DATKBQ010000386.1:0-7619 GCA_035546375.1 Planctomycetota bacterium
GAGCGCAGCGAAGAGCGGCAGGCCTTCCAGCCAGCCGGTCAAGGGCAGGAGCCCGATCACGGTGGTCCCGGTGGTCATCAGGATCGGCCGCAGGCGCGCGCGGGCGGCCTCGACGACCGCGGCGAGGAGCTCCTTGCCCGCGTGGCGCTCCTGGTTGATCCGGTCGACCAGCACGATCGCGTTGTTGACCACGATCCCGGCGAGCAGGATCAGGCCGATGAAGACGACCACCGAGAGCGGCAGGCCCAAGAGGTCGAGCGCGAAGACCACGCCGATCAGGGCCAGCGGCACGGTGACCAGGATCACCAGGGGCTGGAGCAGCGACTCGAACTGGCAGGCCATGACCACGTAGACCAGGAAGAGCGCGAGGAGCAGCGCGAAGCGCATGCTCGCCTGTGCCTGGTCCATCTCGCGCTTCTGGCCGCCGATCGCGACCGCGACGTCGTCGGGAACGCGCAGGTCGGCGAGCGAGGCCTCCACGCGGCTCGCGAGGCCGCCGAGGTCGAGCTCGCCGCCGGTCGCCGTCACCACCACCGCCCGGGTATTGCCGATGCGCCGGATCTCGGCCGGCCCCTGGACGTGGTCGACACGCGCCACCGAGCCCAGCTCCACCGGCGTCGGCGAGGACGGGTTGACCACCAGGCGCATCACGCGCTCGAGGCTCGCGAGCACCAGCTCGTCGCCGAGCACGCGCACGTCGATCCGGTCCTCGCCTTCGCTGAAGCGCGTGCTGACGTTGCCGAGCACTTGGTCGCGCACCAGGCCGGAGACTGCGGCCAGGTCGAGGCCGAACTCGAGGGTCTTGTCGCGGTCGAAGACCACGCGCGCCTCGGGGTGGCCGGGGCGCACGCTGGTGCGCACGTCGCTGACGCCGGGCACCGCGGCGACGCGCGCGAAGACCTCGCCGCCGACCTCCTCGAGCTTGGACAGGTCGCGGCCGAGCACCTCCACCGTCACCGGTGCGTCGAGCGCGAAGGGCGTCGGCCGCGTGATGTCGACCGAGAGGATCGCCGGGTGCCTTGCGAGCACCGCCCGCACCTCTTCCTCCAGCGCCGGCTCGCGCCCCTCGGCCACGGCCTCGCCCGAGAGCCTCACGGTCAGGCGCGCGGTGTGCTTGCCCTCCACCTCGCGCGTCAGCGTGTCCTTCTCGACGCCGATGGTGAGCGCGGTGACGGCGACTCCGGGCAGCTCGCGCACCTCGCGGTCGAGCCCGGAGAGGACCTCGTCGGTGTACTCGAGCGGGCTGCCGACTCCCAGGCCGACGTGGGCCGTGAACTCGCCCTGGTGGATCGCGGGCAGCAGGTCGACGCCCAGGCGCGGGAGGCGCGCGATCGCGGCGGCGAAGAGCCCGAGGGCGAGCAGGATCACCACCCATGGGTGGGCGAGCGCCGAGCCGAGCAGGCGCGGGTACGCGCGGTCGAGGCGCGACCAAACGTGGTCGAAGGCGCGCCGCAGCGGCAGCGTGAGCCAGACGAAGAGCACGCTCAGCACGGCGAAGAGACCCGCGGCGAGGCGCAGGAGGCCGCCCCAGGCGAGCAGCGCCAGCCGGCCGCCCAAGCGCAGGCCGCTTTCGGGTAGGCGGGCGGTCTCCCGCGAGAGGCCGTCGAGGAGCCGCGGCGGGCGCTCGTGCGGCGTCTGCGCGGCGCGAGCGGTGCCCGCCAGCCAGGCGCGCGAGGCGAGCATCGGGATGAACAGCACGGCGACCAAGAGCGACACGCACAAGGACGTCACGACCGTCAGCGCCTGGTCTCCGAAGATCTGGCCGGCGACCCCTTCGACGAAGACGATTGGCGCGAAGACGGCGATCGTGGTCAAGGTCGAGGCGGTGATCGCGCCGGCGACCTCGCGCACGCCGCGCAGCGCCGCGCGGGCCAGGGAATCGCCCTCCTCGCGGCAGCGCGTGATCGACTCCAGGACGACGATCGCGTTGTCCACCAGCATGCCGACGCCGAGCGCGAGCCCACCGAGTGACATGATGTTGAGCGAGACCTCGGCCATGTACATCGGCGCGAAGGTCACGATCACCGAGATCGGGATCGAGATCGCGATGATCAGGGTCGGCGCGAGCCGGCGCAGGAAGATCCAGATCACGGCCACCGCCAGGATCGCCCCGGCGATGGCCGAGCTCCTGACGTCCTCGATCGCCGCGCGGATGAACGTCGACTGGTCGGAGAGCAGCTCGAGGCGCGCGTCGCCGCGCAGCCGCCAGGTGAGGTAGTCGGCTTTCTCGCGCTCGCCCAGGGACTCGCGCGCTCCGCCGGCGCCGCCCTCGGCCTCGAGCTTGGCGGTGAACTCGCGCTGCTCGCTCGTGCCGAAGAGGCGCCGCTTCAACGCGTCCGCCAGCTCGACGATGTTCGCGCCGGCCTCGCGGTGGATCGCGATCTCGACCGACTCGCCGCCGTCCAGGCGGCTGACCACCTCGCGCTCGGCGTGGGTGCGCTCGACCGTTCCCACGTCGCGCACGCGCAGCGTCGCCTGGCCGCGGCGCTCGAGCGCCAGGTTCGCGATCTCCTCGATGTCCTGGAACTCGTTGAGCGTGCGGACGAGGTACTCGGTCGATCCCTCGCGGATCATCCCGCCCGAGGCGTTGATGTTCTCCTGCGCCAGTCGCGTGGCCAGCATGGCGGGATCGAGGCCCTCGGCGGCCATCTTGAAGGGGTCGACACGGACGCGGATCTCCTCCTCGAGCCCGCCGCGGACGAGGACAGCGGCGACGCCCGGCACGGCCTCGAGCTCGCGCTTGAGCTTGTGCTCGGCGATCCAGCGCAGGTGCACCAATCGCGCGACGCGCGACTCGCCGGCGCGCGACGCAGGGCTGGTCAGGCCGACGCGCAGGATCGGGTCGAGGTTGGGGTCGTAGCGCAGGATCAGCGGGCGGTCGGCGCCCTGGGGCAGGAAGACGCCGTCGAGCTTGTCGCGCACGTCCTGCACGGCGAAGGTCATCGGCGTGCCCCAGTCGTACTCGAGCACGACGTCGGAGGTCTCGGCGCGGCTGATGGAGGTCGAGCGCACCAAGTGCGGGAGCGTCGAGAGCGCCTCCTGGATGCGCTCGGAGATGCGCTGCTCGACGTCCTCGGGCGCGGCGCCCTCGTAGCTCGTGCGCACGGTCAAAGTCGGGTAGCTGATCTCTGGGAGCAGGTCGACGGGAAGGTGGCCGAGCGAGACCAGGCCGAAGACGGCGATCGCCACCATGAACATGGTGATCGCGACCGGTCGGCGCACGACGAAGGCCAGGCCGCGCTCGGTCTCGGGGAGGGCGGAGCCCGGCGAGCGCTCGTCCGGGCCGGGCACGGCCGCCGAGTCGTGCCGATCGCTCACCCTAGTTTCCGGTCGATGCGGGCTCCGGCGTCGAGGTCGCCGCCGCGGGAGCGGGAGTCTCCGCCGGCGCCGCGTCGAAGCTCACCTCGGAGCCGTCCTCGAGATCGCGGTTGCCGACGACGACCACCAAGTCCCCTTCGGCCAGCGCTCGTCCGCCGAGCGGGGTCACCTCGACCGAGTCGCCTTCGCCGAAGCCCTCCTCGACCTCGACCCGGCGCGCGACGTTCCCGTCGACGACGAAGATCAGCCCCTTGTCGGCCTCGCGGCGGATCGCGCGCTTCTTGACCACCAGCGCGCCCGGGTGGCGGTCGGTCACGATCTCGAGCCGCACGAGCATGCCCGGGAGGAGCCGCGCGCCGCCGGGCTCGGAGGGATCCAGGCGAGCGGTGACGCGGAAGTTGCCCGACGCCGCGTCGATGGTGGGGGAGATGCGCTCGATCCTGCCGCGGAAGAGGCGGCCCGGAAGGGCTTCGGCGCGCACGGCGACCTCGATCGCCGCGATGGCGCCCTCGCTCCCGTTCGCGGTGCCGGGCTGGCGGAAGAGCGCCAGCTCGCGCTGCGGGCGGTGGAAGACGGCGCGCAGCTTCTGGGGGTCGCTGACCACGAAGACGGTGGTGTTCGCTCCGACGCTGTCGCCGACCTGGGTGCGGCGCTCGGCGACGACGCCCGGCACGGGCGAGCGGATCTCGGTGTAGCCGAAGTCGACGCGGGCGCGGTCGAGGGCGAGGGCGGCCTTGTCGATCGCGGTCTGGCCGGCCCGCTCCTCGGCCTGGGCGCGCTGGTGGGCGAGCTGGACGGTCTCGAGCTCGCCGACGGCGGTGTCGCGGGCGAGGCGGCTGGCGTCGAGGTCCTTGGGCGAGATCAAGGCGGGCCGGCCTTCGGTGGGCTTGGAGATCGCCATGTTGCGCTCGTGGTCGCGCTCGGCCTGCTCGGCGGTGCGCCGCGCGTTCTCCATGCGCGACGCCGCCTCGCGGGTGGCGATCTCGAGCCGCGGCAGCGCGTCGCGGGCCTCCTCGAGCGCGACCTCGGCCTGGGAAAGGGCGATGCGCGCCTCGCGGTCGTCGAGGCGAGCGAGCACGGAGCCCTCCGAAACCGAGTCACCCTCCTCGACCAAGAGCTCGACCACGACGCCCGTGGCGCGGGGCGCGACCTCGACGTGGTGCTCGGACTCGACGCGGGTCGTGGTCTCGAGCCGGCGCACCATCTCACGGCGCTCGACGGGCTCGACCTGGACCCGCGCCGCCTCGCGCTTCTTGAGCCCGGCGAGGGCCTCGGACTCGCCCGAGCGGCGGGCGCAGGAGGGGCTCAGGGCGAGGGCGAAGAGACAGGAGAGAGCGAGGGCGCGGCGCATGGGGGATGGGTCGGGGCGGGGCCTAGCTAGACTCGTACCTGATGCTCGGCTCCGGCGAAGCGCGAAGGCTGATTCTAGAGCGCCTGGAGGCCTTGGAGGAGATCGAGGAGGTTCCGCTCGCCCGGGCGGCCGGCAGGGTGCTGGCGCGGGAGGTCCGATCCGACGTCGACCTGCCGCCGTTCGAGAAGAGCGCGATGGACGGCTACGCCGTCCACAGCGAGGACTTCACGGACAGCGGCGGGGAAAGCCAGCCGAGCAAGCACAGCCTGCCTCCCGAGCGCAGCCTGCCCATCGTAGGCGAATCCCGCGCGGGCGAGCCCTACCGGGGCGAGGTACCGCGGGGGACCTGCGCCGCGATCTACACCGGCGCCGAGGTGCCGGCCGGCTGCGACGCCGTCGTCATGGTGGAGCGCACCACCCTCGAGCAAACCCCGGACGGCCCGCGAGCCGTGCTGCGCGACCGGCCGTCGCCGATGCAAAACATCTGTAGCCGCGGCCAAGACCTCGCCCGCGGCGACCTCGCGCTCGAACCCCGCCGCCGCCTGCGCGCCGTGGACCTCGCCGTCCTGGCCGCCGTCGGCTGCGACCCCGTGCCCGTCTTCCGCCGCCCGCGCGTCGCCCTCGCGACCACCGGCGACGAGCTCGTCCCCGCCGCAAAGAAACCCGGGCCCGGCCAGATCCGCGAAGGCAACACCCTGCACCTCGCCGCCTTGTGCGAGCTCGCCGGCGCCGTCGTCGTGAACCTCGGAATCCTGCGCGACATCCCCGCCGAGCTCGAACGCGCCTTCGCCACCGCCCTGGAGTCCTGCGACGTGCTGATCACGACCGGCGGCGTGAGCGCCGGCAAGTACGACCTCGTCGGCGCCGCCCTCGAGCACATCGGCGTCACGCCGCTCTTCCACCGCGTCGCGATCAAGCCCGGCAAGCCGCTCTGGTTCGGAATGGCCGGCCGCAAGCCCGTCTTCGCCCTGCCCGGCAACCCCGTCTCGTGCCTCGTCAACCACGAGCTCTTCGTGCGCCCCGCCCTCGCGCGCCTCTCGGGCGAGCCCGACACGACCGAGCCGCTGCGCAAAGGCCGCTGGACCGGCCCCGCCGTCCGCCCGAACCCTCGCGAGCAGTTCTTGCCCGTCGTCACCCGCCCGGGTGCCGACGGCGTCGAAGAGCTCGAGCCCGTCCGCTGGAACGGCTCCGCCGACGTGGTCGGCATCGCCCGCGCCAGGGCCCTGGCTGTGGTGCCCGCCGATGCGTCATTGCGCCCCGGTCAACTCTCCGAGTACCGGTTGCTTGGCTGACGCGTGGCGGGGAGCTCGACATCGGAGCGGTCGGGGAGCCTGTTGTCGGCCGCGGCAACCGGTGGGCAGGAGTGGGGCGCGCGCAGCTTCGCCATGATCACCCGAGCGGTACGGTATTGGCATCCCCCTCCCCTTGGAGGGGCTGCCCGTGCGGTTCACTCTTCCTCGCCCGGCACATGGGCGGGCGTCCTGGGATGGACCCAGTCCCGGGCTCGAGCAGGACCACACGGCCCTTGCGTAAGGTAGGATCGCTGGTAGGAGTACGGCCACTAACCAGGAGCATCACCGTCGAACCTCTCCAGAAGACTGCGGCAGGCAACGGGCTCTACGGGCATGGAGACCCGCGCAGTCTCCCCAACTACACGCTCGCGGAGTCTGCCCAGTGGCTAGGATTGGTGCCTGCTACACTCCGAAGTTGGTGCCTTGGAACGTCCTACCCCACTCAGCAGGGCATGAGGAAGGCACGGCCGGTAATCGAGCCGGCCGCCAGATCGCCGTTGGTTCTGTCCTTCTGGAATCTTGTGGAAGCCAATGTTCTCGCAGCCATTCGCAAGACTCATGGAGTCTCCTTCCAAAAGGTCCGAAAGGCCCTCATCTTCGTTGAGAACAGACTTGGCCACGATCGCCCCTTGATTCAAGCACAGTTCGAGACGGATGGCGTGCATCTCTTTGTGGAACAGTACGGCAAACTGATCGCTGCGACGCAAGCAGGTCAGATCGTCATTCGGGAGTTATTGCAGGCCACCCTGCAGCGGATCGACCGGGATCCTTCCGGTCTCGCAGCACGGTTGTATCCGTGGACGCATGAACCGACCGAACCGCGTGTGGTAGCGATCGATCCGCGTGTTTCCTTCGGTCGCCCGACTCTGACCGAGACCGGCGTGCCGGTGGAGATCATCATGGAGCGATTCAGGTCAGGAGATGCCATTTCGCATCTCGCGAAGGAGTACCACGTCGAGAGAGAGCGAGTCGAGAATGTCGTGAGGTGGGCCGCAGGTGGCGCGGCCGCTGCCTGAACCTGTTCTTTTCTTGGATGAGTGCCTCGGAACCCATGATGTGGCCGAGACACTGAGAGCTGGCGGAATCTGCGCGGAGGTTCTTCTTGACCACTTTCCATCCGGAACTCGAGATGAGGTCTGGCTGCCGGAAGTAGGCAAGAGAGCTTGGGTCGTACTCAGCAAGGATAAGTGGATCAGGCGCCGCAAGATCGAAAAAGAAGCGTTGACGAACGCACGTGTGGCTGCCTTCGTGCTTACGAGCGGGGATATGACCGGCACGCAAATGGGACGAGCGTTCTTATTGGCCTACCCGCGCATGCGCAAGATCCTAAGGGATTTCGTGGTGCCTTTTATTGCAAGAGTTGATGCCAGCGGCAGAATCCATCTCCTGACCGATCCGCGGCGCCGAGCTGCCATCAGACGCAAGATCAATCCCGAACTTACTGATCTTCCCTGATGGCCTGTATCGACTGCGAACAGGATGCCTTTCATCCCTCCGGCAACGCTGGCAAGGTGAAAAAGAAGGTCGAGCCCCGGCCCGGGGCCGACTCGACCCAGATCCTCCCGCCGTGGCGCTCGACGATCTTCTTGCAGATCGCGAGGCCGACGCCGGCTCCGGGATAGCGCTCGCGCGCGTGCAGGCGCTGGAAGATCGGAAGA
>DATKBQ010000387.1:0-3742 GCA_035546375.1 Planctomycetota bacterium
GACGAGGCCGGCGCCGAAATGCTGTTCTGGGCCGAGGCCACGCAGCGCTCGATCGAGAGCCACCGCCGCGACCTCGCGCCGGCACTCGAACGTCGTCTTGCAGCCCTTGAAGAGCGCGCGCGGGCGATCGCCGGCGAAATGGACTTCGGCTTCCTGCTGGACCGCGAGCGCAGGCTCCTCTCGATCGGCTACCGCGTCGGCGAAGGCGAGCTCGACCCGAGCTGCTACGATCTCCTCGCCTCGGAGGCGCGCCTCGCGAGCCTCGTGGCGATCGCCAAGGGCGACGTCGCCTCCAGGCACTGGTTCCGCCTCGGGCGCGCCGTCACCCCGGTCGGCCACGGCGCGGCGCTCATCTCCTGGTCGGGGTCGATGTTCGAGTACCTGATGCCCTCGCTCGTCATGCGCGCGCCGGCCGGGAGCCTCCTCGAGCAGACCAGCCGCCTGGTGGTGCGCCGGCAGATCGCCTACGGCGCCGAGCTCGACGTGCCCTGGGGCGTCTCGGAGTCGGCCTACAACGTGCGCGACCTGGAGCTCACCTACCAGTATTCGAACTTCGGCATTCCGGGCCTGGGTCTCAAGCGCGGGCTGGGCGAGAACGCCGTCATCGCGCCTTACGCGACGGCCCTCGCGGCGATGGTCGATCCGGGGGCCGCGGCGCGCAATTTCGCCCGGCTCGCAGCCGCCGGCGCGCTCGGGCGCTACGGCTACTACGAGGCGCTCGACTACACGCCGGCGCGCCTGCCCGTGGGGGAGAAGGTCGCGATGGTGCGCGCCTTCATGGCGCACCACCAGGGCATGACCGTGGTCGCGATCGCCAACGCGCTGCTCGACGGCAGGATGCGCGCGCGGTTCCACGCCGAGCCTATCGTGCAGGCGACCGACCTCCTGCTGCAGGAACGCACGCCGCGCGACGTGGCAGTGGCGCATCCCAGGGCCGAGGAAGTGAAGACCGCGGCCACGGTGCGCGAGCTGGATCTTCCCGCGGTGCGGCGCATCCGCACGCCGCACGACGCGAGCCCGCAGGCGCACCTCCTGTCGAACGGCCGGTACACGGTGATGCTGACCGCCGCCGGCTCCGGCTACAGCCGCTGGGGCGATATCGCGATCACGCGCTGGCGCGAAGACGCCACCCGCGACGACTGGGGCAGCTACGTGTTCCTGCGCGACGTGCAGAGCGGCGCGGTGTGGTCCGCGGGCTACCAGCCGTGCGGCGTCGAGCCCGAGCGCTACGACATGATGTTCACCGAGGACCGCGCCGAGCTCGTGCGGCACGACGGCACGCTCACCACGATCCTCGATGTGATGGTCTCGCCGGCGGACAACGCCGAGGTGCGCCGCGTGTCGGTCGCGAACGGCGGCAACCGCGCGCGCGAGATCGACCTCACCTCCTACGCCGAGCTCGCGCTGGCGCCGCCGGCCGCCGATGCCGCCCACCCGGCCTTCTCCAAGCTCTTCGTGCAGACCGAGTATCACGCCAAGGCCGGCGCCATCCTCGCCACGCGGCGGCGCCGCTCGAGCGGCGAGCCCGAGATCTGGGCGGCGCATCTCGCCGTGGTCGAAGGCGAGAGCGTGGGCGAGGCCGAGATCGAGACCGACCGCGCGCGGTTCCTCGGCCGCGGCCGCGAGGTGCGCACGCCGATGGCGGTGGTGGACGGCCTGCCGCTCTCCAACACCGCCGGCGCGGTGCTCGATCCCATTGTCGCGCTGCGCCGCCGCGTGCGGATCCCGCCGGGCCGCACGGTGCGCATCGCCTTCTGGACGCTCGTCGCGTCCTCCCGAAGCGACGTGCTGGATCTCGTGGACAAGCATCGCGACCCGAATGCGTTCGAGCGCGCGGCCACGCTGGCGTGGACCCAGGCGCAGGTGCAGCTCGCCCATCTCGGCGTGGAGCCGGAGCAGGCGAGCCTCTTCCAGCGCCTCGCCGGCCACGCGCTCTACGCCGACCCGTCGCTGCGGCCCTCGGCCGACACGATCCGCCGCGGCGGCGGCGCCGCGCCGGCGCTGTGGGCGCAGGGCATCTCGGGCGACCTGCCGATCGTTCTCGTGCGCATCGACGCCGTCGAGGACATCGCCCTCGTGCGCCAGGTGCTGCGCGCCCACGAGTACTGGCGGATGAAGCAGCTCGCGGTCGACCTCGTCATCCTGAACGAGCGCGGCTCGTCCTACATCCAGGACCTGCAGATCGCCCTGGAGACGCAGGTGCGCACCAGCCAGTCGCGGCCGCAGGTCGGCGCAGATGTCGCGCGCGGCTCGGTGTTCGTGCTGCGCTCCGATCTTATCTCGGGCGAGACGCGAGGCCTGCTTCTGTCGATCGCGCGGGCGGTGCTCGCCGGGCGCCGCGGCACGCTCGCGGAGCAGCTCGATCGCCTCCAGATGCCCGCCGAGGCGCCACCGCCGCGGCGCACGCCGAGCGCCGGGCCCGCGCCGGGCCCTGCGGCCCCGCCGAAGCTCGAGTTCTTCAACGGGCTCGGCGGGTTCGCCGCCGACGGACGGGAATACGTGACGATCCTCGAAGCCGAACGCTGGCTGCCGGCGCCGTGGATCAACGTCATCGCCAATGCCGCGTTCGGCTTTCAGGCCGGCGTCGAAGGCAGCGGCTACACCTGGTCGCTCGGCAGCCGCGAGAACCAGCTCACCCCCTGGTCGAACGACCCCGTGGCCGACCGGCCGGGCGAGGTGCTCTATGTGCGCGACGAGGCGAGCGGCGAGCTCTGGGGGCCGACCGCGCTGCCGATCCGCAGCGAGTCCGCGCCCTATGTCGCTGCGCACGGCCAGGGCTACAGCCGCTTCCAGCACAGCGCGCACGGCGTCGCGCTCGAGCTCGTCCAGTACGTGCCGCTCGAGGATCCGGTCAAGATCTCGCGGCTCACCCTGCGCAATACGTCGGAGCGCACGCGCCGGCTTTCGGTCACCGCCTATGTCGAGTGGGTGCTCGGCCCTTCGCGAGTGGCCTCGGCGCTCTCGATCGTGACCGACATCGATCCGAAGACCGGGGCGCTCTTTGCGCGCAACCCCTGGAACCTGTTGTTCGGCTCGCGGGTCGCCTTTGCCGATCTGGGCGGGCGGCAGACTGCCTGGACCGCGGACCGGCGCGAATTCCTGGGCCGGCACGGCACCCTCGACAGCCCGGCCGCGCTCGCCGAAGAGGCGCCGCCGCTTTCGAAGCGCACCGGCGCCGGCCTCGATGCCTGCGCCGCGCTGCAGGCGCCGGTCGTGCTCGAGCCGGGCGGCACGGCCGAGATCGTGTTCTTCCTCGGCGAGGCGGCGAGCGACGCCGAAGCGCAAATGCTGGTGGAGCGCTACCGGGCCGCGGATCTCGACGCGGTCCTGCGCGAGGTGGCCGGCTTCTGGGACGAGGTCCTCGGCGCCATTCAGGTGAAAACGCCCGACCGCTCGATGGACCTGATGCTCAACCGCTGGCTCCTCTACCAGACGCTCGCCTGCCGCGTGTGGGCGCGCGCGGCGTTCTACCAGGCGAGCGGCGCCTACGGCTTCCGCGACCAGCTCCAGGACGGCATGGCGCTCGCCCTGTCGCGGCCGGCGATGACGCGCGAGCACCTCCTGCGCGCCGCGGCGCGCCAGTTCGTCGAAGGCGATGTCCAGCACTGGTGGCTGCCGCCCTCCGGCCAGGGCGTGCGCACGCGCATCTCGGACGACCGCGTCTGGCTCGCCTGCGCCGCGGCGCACTATGTCGCGACGACGCTCGACCGCGCCGTGCTGGACGAGCCCGTTTCCTTCCTCG
>DATKBQ010000388.1:0-6445 GCA_035546375.1 Planctomycetota bacterium
CCCCGGCATCGGAGCGCGCGGCGGCGGGACCCGCTCGCCGGCATCCGGCGGCCAGGGCGGCGCCGCCGAGGGCGGAGACGCCGCCGATCAGTGCCGCCCGCCGGTCGATCCCGCCGCTCATGAGAGCTGCGCCTCCGGCAAGCTGAAGACCAGGTGCGCGAGCCGGCGCATCGCGAGCTCGAAGAGCTCGGGATGGTCGAGAAGCGCGCCGTCCTCCACGCCGAAGAGCACCCGGTCGGCGGCGAGCGCCGCGGTCAGGAGGTCCTTGAGCTCGGCCGAGGGCGGCACGCCGAGCCAGGCCTCGGCCAGGTAGCCGGCGATGCGCGCGTCGCTCTCGGCGCCGACCGCGCGCAGCCGCTCGCGGAGCGGCGCCGGCTGCCACGGCTCGCTGCCCAGCTCCTCGCGCATCGCGAGCAGCTCGTCGCTGAGGGGCGGGCCGGCGCTGGAGAGCGAGCCCAGGGCCGGGACGTCCGGCGGAGGCTCGAAGGCGCCGATCACGATTCCCGCGATCGCGGCTCGGCGCAGGAGCGCGTCGCCGGTGATCCACTCGAGCCCCTCGGGCCAGCCCTTCACGCTCGGCGGGCCGTAGAACTCCTGGCCCAGGAAGGATGCCGCCCGGTGCAGGAAGAGCCCGCCCGGCGCGACCTCGAGGCGGTGGCCGAGGCTGGCGAGGAACTCGATGCCCCCTTGCACACGCGCGCCGCGCCGCTCGGGAGCATAGAACTCGGGATCGAGGAAGAGCCGCCGCAGGAAGGGGCGCATGGCGTAGCCGTGCTCGCGCAGGGTCGCCGCGTAGGAGGCGAGCCGCTCCGGCGCCGGCTCGAGGCCCTCGAGGTGCAAGAGGAGCCGGCGCGCCACGTGCACCGCGCAGGCCTCCTGCGCGAGCAGGATCTCGACCAGGTCCTCGGCGTTCAGCGGACCGGTGACGCCGAGCACGGTCTTTTCGCCGCCGTCGTGGTGCTCGGCGAGGAACTCGAATTGGCCGTTCGAGGCGCCGGCGTAGCCCGTGAGCGCGCGCGCGGCCTCGCGCACGTCCTGCTCGGTGTAGTTGCCCTGGCCGAGGCTGAAGAGCTCCATCAGCTCGCGGGCGAGGTTCTCGTTGGGGTGCTCGGCCCAGTTGCTCGTGTTGTCGAGGTACTGGAGCATCGCCGGGTCGCGCACGATCCCGCGCAACAGGTCGGCGTAGCTCCCGAGCGCCTCGTGGCGGAACCAGCGGAATTGACCGATGAGCTCGTACTTGCGCTTGTTGACGCGCAACGAAGTGGTGAAGAAGCCGTGCCAGAAGAGCGTCATGCGCTCGCGCAGGGGCGAGCCGCCCGTGATCATCGAGTGGAAGAAGCGCTCCTCGAGGGCGATGAACTGGCCGCGGTCGAGCTCGCGCGTGTCCTTGCACATCTCGACCTGGGTCTCGTGGTCCAGGCGCAGGAACGCGGCGTCCTCCAGCGGGAGCTGGCGGTGGTCGAAGCCGAAGTCCTCCCAGCGGAAGACCGCCAGCTCCTCGTCCGGCCAATCCTCGCCGCCCTCGAGCAGCCGCTCGACCAGCGCCACCGGCCCGAGCTCGAGCCCCTCGAGGATCTCCTCGGGCCGCGCGCCGAAACCGGCGCGGTTGTAGAGGTGCTCGACGGCGCGCGCGTCCCACGGGATCGCCGGCGCCTCCAGCGCGCCGTCGTCGACCGGCGGTGCGGAACCCTGGAGCCAGAGGAGCAGCGTAAGAGCCAGCATGGCGGCATCTCCCTTCCTCGGTCCGCGGGGAGCGCGGATCTCAGCACCATGCTAACGCGCTTCGGCCTGGCCGCTACCCGCGACACCCAGGTCCCACGTCAGCCAAGGACTTGCCAGCTCCGCTCCCGCGCGTGTGCCAGGAGCACGGCGTCCGGGCGCACGGCGACCGGGTGGTCGACGCGCTCGAGCAAGGGCAGGTCGTTGTGGGAGTCGCTGTAGAACCAGCTCTCCTCGACGTCCTTCCAGGCCTGGCCGCGCGCCGCGAGCCAGCGCTCGAGGGCGGTCAGCTTGCCTTCGCGGAAGCAGGGCGGCTCGAGCCAGCGGCCGGTGAAGCGGCCGTCTCGGCGCTCGGGCTCGGTCGCGATCAGGTGCGGGATGGCGAGCTCGGCGGCGATCGGCTCGGCGAGGAAGCGGTTGGTCGCGGTCACCAGCGCCAGCTCGTGGCCTTGCGCGGCGTGGCGCGCGACCAGCTCGCGGCCGGCGGCGCCCAGGCGCGGTCGGATGCGGCGCTCGAGGAACTCGGCGCGCCAAGCCTCGAGGGAAGCCGCCGGATGCCGCGCGAGCGGCTCGATCTGGAAGCGCAACAGCTCCGCGATCACCAGCGTGCCCGCGTGGTACTGGTCGAGGAAGCGCCGCACCTGCGACGCGTCCGCGAGCCCGCGCTCGGCGAGCAGCTCGCCCCACTCGAGGTCGCTGTCGCCCTCCAGCAGGGTGTGGTCGAGGTCGAAGAGCGCGAGTCGCACGCCGCTCCCCACCGTCACTTGTCCGCCGGGGGCTCGAGCGGGTCGCGGCCGCCGAGCTCGCGGTAGCGCAGGTAGCTCGCCTGCGCGGCCTCCTTCTCGCCGGCGCGCAGCAAGAGGCGGGCGAGCGCGAGGTGCGCGCCGGCCATCAGCGGATTGCCGCCGCGCGGGTCGGCGACGATCTGCTCGAAATCGGCGCGCGCCTCTTCCTCGCGGCCCGCGCGCAGGGCGATCACGGCGCGGTTGTAGCGCGCGAGGACGAGCGCGGGATTGAGCTCGAGCGCCTTCGAGTAGGCCTGCTCGGCGCCCGGCATGTCGTCCAGCATGCGCCGCGCCTCGCCGAGGTGGAACCAGCCGTGCGCGAAGTCCGGCGCGAGCTTCACGAGCTCCTCGAGCACGGCTCGTGCTTGGCCGTACTGCTTGGCCTCGAGCAGGAGCTGCCCGAGCCCCAGCCGCGGCAGAGGCTCCCGAGGTTTCTCCCGGATCTGCAAGAGGCGCACGCGCCGGTAGGCGTGCCAGCGCGCGAGCTCCTGCTCGCGGTCGGCGTAGGCCTTGGCCGCCGCGCCGTCGCGGCGCTGCAGAGCCTCCTCAGCGAGCATGTGGAGCGCCGCCGGCGCCACGCGGTCGAGCGGCGCGAGCTCGAGGAAGCGCTTCAGGTGCGGCGCCGCGCCCGCGAGGTCGCCCGAGCGCGCGAGCGCGCGGCCGAGGAGCAGCCAGGACTGCGGGTGCTCGGGGTGAGCCACCGCTTGCGCCGAGCCGGGCGGCGCGCGCAGCCGCGCGAGCGCGCCCTCCAGGCGGTCGTCCGCGATCTCCTGGCGCGCGCGCTCGAGCACCACGAAGCCGTGGGTGCCCTCGCGCAGCCCCGAAGTGGACAGGAGCTCTGCGGAGTCGCGGCCGGCGTCCCAGAGGGCCCGTGCGACGAGCGCACGCGCCTCGCCTTCCTTCTCCAGCGACCCGTCCGGCGAGACGAGCGGCAGGCCCTCGGCCGCCACCTCGCGCGCCAGGTCCAGCTCGAGCAGCTCGCGCCAACGCCCCACAGTCTCGGCGGGCGTTTTCGCGGGCGCCTCGGCGGCCGGTGCGCTCGGCGTCTGCGAGCTCGATGCGCTCGCGGCGAGCGCGAGCGCGCACAGCCCGGCCACGAGACCTCGCGCGATCATCGCGACCCCAGCGCCTCGCTCGCGATCACGCCCTTGCCCTCGCGCACCGTGATGCGCTGGTCCGCATCGCCCGGCCCCAGCTCGTCGACGCGCCCCGAAGGCCACAGGATCTTCAGCGACCGATAGCGCCGCGCGCTCCCAAGGCCGAAGTGCAGCCAAGGGCTCGACGCCGATTGGTACCCCACGGCGGTTTGCACCTCGCCAAGCAGCGCGTACGGCTCCTCGCCGGCCGCGTTCTCCGGCACGAGCACGACGCGCGTTCCCTTGCCGTCGGCGGGCGTGCGGCCCGCCGTCGCGCCGGGCACGGGCTCGGCGTAGAGCTGGCCGAGGCAGCGCACGAGCAGCCGGTGTGCGCCCGGCGCCATGCGGTTGAGCCCGAGCGCCGCCGGAGCGTCGATCCGCGCCAGCACGATGTCCGGCGCGCCGTCGCCGTCGAGGTCGCCGACCGCCGAGCCGCGCGCGCCGACCTCGGGCAAGAGGATCGAGCGCTCGTCGGGGTCCCTGAATCGCTCGGCGCGCCCCGAAGCCAGCCGCCAGAGCGTCGCGGCCTGCCCGTAACGCGTGCCGGTGCCGGGCAGGTCGGCCTGCGGGAAGACGTGCCCGTTCGCAGTGAAGAGCTCGAGCCACCCGTCGCCGTCGAAGTCGCTCAGGTGCACGCCCCACGAGAGCAGCTCGCGCGTCTCGCGCTGGAGCCCCATGCGGTGCGTGTGGCTCCGGAAGCCGGTCTTTGCGCCGAGGTAGAGCTGAGTCGGCTCGCCGGAGAAGTTCGTGACCGCCAGGTCCATGCGCCCGTCGCGGTCGACGTCCCCCGCCGCCACGCCCATGCCCGCCTCGGGCGCGCCGTCGGCCGAGAGCGCGACGCCGGCGCTGTAGCCCACGTCGACGAAGCGGCCGCGGCCGTCGTTGATCAAGAGCAGGTTCGCCGTGCTGTCGTTCGCGACGTACAGGTCCGTGTCGCCGTCGCCGTCGGCGTCGAAAGGCGTGATGCCGAGCGTGTAGCCGGCAACGTGCCCGGCGAGCCAGGTCGACGTGACGTCGGCGAACGCGCCGTTGCCGAGCCCGCGCAGGATGCGGTCGGGCTGGGGATCGAGCCCGTGCGGCCCGCAGTAGACCTCGTAGCCCTTCCAGCGGCAGGGGACCGCAAGCGGACCTTCGCCCACGCTGCCGATCGGCGGGTCCACGGGATCGAGCGCGAGGTACTGGCCGACGTAGAGGTCGAGGTTCCCATCGCGATCCCCGTCGAAAAGGGCGAGCGAGGTGATCCACAGCGGCGGATGGCCCGGCTCGCGCGGGTCGCCGGGAACCAGACGCGCATCCGGGTCGGACGGAAGGAGGTCGTGCGTGGGCGCGCGACGGAGCTCGCCCGCGCCGTTCTGCAGCAGGAGCTCGAGCTGGCCGAACCCGCCGGCGATCAGATCCGTGTCGCCGTCCCCGTCGACGTCCCCCGTGGCGAGCCCGTTCCACCATCCGGAGAGCCCCGGTGAGGTCGCGCGCGTGAAGTGCCCACGCCCGTCGTTGTGGAAGACCTCGAGATCCGCGCCCGGACCTGCTAGCAAAGCGGCGATCGACTCGCAGCCCTGGGCGAACACGACGTCGAGGTCCCCGTCGGAGTGCAGGTCGAGCAGCGCCACGCCCGCGCCGTTGGCCTCCAGGATCGTGCGCTTCGCCGCCTCGCCGCTCTTGTTGACATAGTCGAGCCCGCGCTCAGCGGCGACGTCGGGGAAGCCGCCGGGCGGCCCGGGACGGGCGGCGGGAGCGGCCCGCGCGGGCTCGGGCGTTCTCGATGCCTGGTGCGCAGCCGCAGCGGGATCCGGCGCGGCGTCGCCGCACGCGGCGACCGACGGGAGAAGACAAGCGATGCAAATGAATAGGACCGAGCTTGAGCTGACGCGTACGCCGGCAGCGGACCTCGACGAACGAGGATGGCGGCCACGCGTCGGGAAGCAGCTCACAGGATGGCCCCGAGGTCGCGCATCCCATGCAGGACGCGAAGGATCTCGACGGGCGAGGACTCGGCCTCGTAGACGATCATGAACTTGAACACGGTCCACCAGCGAACGGTCGGTCCCGTCAGGTCAGCCCGCACGCGACCTGCTCCAGGCGAGGCCCCGAGCAGCTCGAAGGCTTCCGCGAGCTTCCCGTGCAGGTGCAGCGCACGATCGATTCCGTCCTTCTCGGCAACGTACTGGAGGATCTCCCGCAGATCGCGCTCCGCCGTGGGGGTGATGCGGTAGCCGGTCATGCACGCCGGCGGTTCTCGAGCTCTTCCCGAATCCTTCGCAGGGTCTCCGGGCCGTCGAGCAGCTGTCCAGCACGAGCCTCGGCGAGCCCTTGGTCGATGAGGACCCGGATGTGGGTCCTCGCCCGCTCGAGCAGCTCCGGCGGCAGCTCGGCTTCCTCGGACTTGGTCAGGCCTTCGTAGAGCCACTTCTCGAGGAGACGGCGGTGCTCGGCCTCCTGCAGGAGGCGCAGCCCCTCCCGCACGACCTCGCTCGCGGTGCGGAATCGGCCCGTGGCGACCTGGGCCTTGACGAACTGCTCCAAGGAGGCAGGCAGCGAGACGTTCATGGTCTGTCGATCGCCCATACCTCCCAGTATGGGCCCTGGCGGAGCTTGTGTCAATATTCGCCACACAAGCTGTTCCGAGTCCCGCGGCTCAGCGAGCGGGTCCCGTTTGACGCAGGCTCGAGGCCGCCTGACGATCGCACCGTGAATAGCTCCACGCTCATCCGCTTGCTCCACGACCCACGCGGCGCTACGAGCGCCCCATCGAGGAGTTCGCGGCCCTTGATCCATTCCGCGCATGGAGACAATCCCGTGCTCGAG
>DATKBQ010000389.1:0-8974 GCA_035546375.1 Planctomycetota bacterium
GATGTTCGCTCACTCGCGCTCGATGTCGCTCCTGCCGGGGGCGGTGGGGCGGCCTTCGCCGCGGTCCGAGATCGTGGAGGGATGACGGCCGCCCGAGCCCTCGCGCTCGCTGGAGCGCCGGGACTCGTCCTCCTTCGAGCGACCGGGCGCGCTGGTGCCGCCTTCCTTGCTGGGGCGCCCCTGCACGTCCAGGTCCGGGCGCGGGCTCTTCTTCTCGATTTCGCGGGGGTCTTCACGGGAGCCGCCGCTGTCGGATTGCTTGCGTTCCATAGGATTGTTCCTCATCAGATCCGGGTTCAGCGAGACCAAGTTGGCTACGCGGCGCCGAATCCCATGTTTCGTCCCCGGTTTGGCACCAGCGGCGGCCCTTCAGGGCCGTTCTCGGCAATATCCAGGCGGGAGCGGCCTCACGCGCTGCGCCGCGAGGGGGCATTGCGGCGCGTCGCGCGCTTCTTCGCCGGCGCCTTCGCAGCCTTGCGCGCGGCGGGGCGCGAGCGCTCGAGGCTCTTCTTCAGGAGCGGCATCAGGTCGATCACCTCGCCGCGCGGCGCGGGCTCCTCCTCGCGGCCGACGCGCGGGATCTCGTGCATCTGACCCGCCGACACCTTGCGCTCGACGAGCTTCATCAAGTCGCCCGCATACTCGTCCTCGTAGCGCACGGGATCCCATTCCTCGACCATGCCCTCGACGAGCTTGGTCGCCATCTCGACCTCCTTGTCGCTGACGCCGACGTCCTTCAGCGTGACGTCGACGTTCGCCAGCTCCTCGACGGGGCGGATCTCGTCCGCGTAGCGCAGGAGGTAGAGCGCGAGCGCGTCACCGCGCACCGACAGGGCCGCCAAGTGCTCGCGGGTGCGGATGACCACCTTGGCGATGCCCACGCGTCCGGTGCGCCGCAGCGTCTCGCGCAGCAGCGCGTAGCCCTTGCCCTTGCGCTTGAGCGGCTCGAGGTAGTACGGGCGGTCGTAGGAGATCGGCTCGATCTCCGAGCCGTCGACGAAGTGCAGGATCTCGACGGTCTGCGTCTTCTCGGGGCTCGCGCGCTTCAGCTCCTCCTCGCTGAGCACGACGTACTCGCCCTTCTCGTACTCGAAGCCGCGCACGACGTCGTCCCACGCGACCTCCTCCTCGGTCGCCTTGTTGTAGCGCTTGTATCCGACGGGCGCGAAGTCGCGGCGATCGAGGTAGCTGAGCTTGGTCTCCTTCGGCTCCTCGGCGGACACCAGCCCGACGGGGATGTCCACCAGGCCGAAGCTGATGCTGCCCTTCCAGATCGCGCGTGCCATGGAGGGTGGCGCGTGGCGCCGGAAGGGCTACGACCTGCCCTCGGACGCATTTCGCGCGCCCGGCACCGCTCGCCGGCCCTGGCGACCCCGCAGCCGCCGGCTCGCGGTCGAGCCGGACCTAGCCCGAACTGTTCACCAGGCGGCGAGCGAAACGTCGCAAATGCCGGTGGATGCAAGGCAGGCGACGGAGGGCACCGGAGTCGACCTTGACAGGTCGTCGAGGAGCTAGGGCGGAGCCTAACGCAGCAGGCGCCGGCAGTTGCGACGTTGCAGCCGGCGGCTGGTGAACAGTTCGGGCTAACCCTCGCGCAACGGGATCGGCTCGGCGCCCGCGGCCTCGAATGCCCGCTCGGCCTCGGCCAGGCGCCGCTCCTCGTCGGGCCCGGCCTCGGGCTCCACGGCCACGAGGATGCGCCCGCGCTGCAGCGCTTGGTCGTAGTAGTCGGCGACCTCCGGCTCGAGGCCGCGCGTCAGCATCGCGCCGATGAAGCCGCCGGCGACCGCGCCTCCGCCCATTCCAGCGAGCAGCGGCCCCGCCACGAGCAGCCCGAGGCCCCCCGTCGCCGTGAGCCCCGCGACCGCAGCGAGGCCGCCGAGCACGGCCCCGATCGCGCCGCCTCCGGCCGCCGCCTTGGCGGCGTGCCCCCCGGCCGGCTCGACGTGCTCGACGTCGGGGAGCTGTCCCGGGCCGCACTTGGGGCAGATGACCGAGATCTGCTCGCGCCGGAAGCCCGCCTCGAGCAGCTCCTCGACCGCTCGATCGGCCTGGGCGACGCTGGCGAACACGCCGACGCGCACCGGCGTGGGGGTCTTGTGCCTGGTCATCCGGGGGAACCCTACGGCGGGCTCCGGGGCGCATTTTGCCTGGGGGCTTGCCACGCGAAGCCCGCTCGGCTCCGCTGCGCGCTGTTCCCCCACGGAGCCGACCCGATGATCCCGCACCTCACGCAACAGGACGGAGCGCCTGCGCAAGGCGTCCCCGAACGACGGAGCTTCCTCGAGACCCTGCTCGACATCGACACGTGGACCGTGAAGCTCGTCGACTGGCTGCCCAAGCTCGGCAATGCGGTGCTCGTGATCGCGGTCTTCTGGACCGCATACCACGTGTCGCGCCGGCCGGTCGCGCTCTTCCTGCGCCGCGCGCGCTTGCAGGAGGCGCTGGTGAAGCTCCTGGTCGACCAGCTCTTCCGCTGGATCGTGTTCGGCTTCGCGCTGATCATGGCCGCGGCCCAGCTCGGGATCGACATCACCGCGGCGATCGCCGGCGTCGGCGTGGCGGGCCTGGCGGTCGGCTTCGCCGCGCAGGACTCGCTCGCCAACGTCATCGCCGGCCTGGTGATCTTCTGGGACAAACCCTTCATGGTCGGCGACTGGATCACGAGCAAGGACCACCACGGGAAGGTGGCGGAGATCAACATGCGCACGACGCGCATCCGCACGCGCCAGAACACCTACGTCATCGTGCCGAACAAGGAGATCGTCAGCACCGTGGTGATCAACCACAGTCTCTACGGCGACGTGCGCGTCGACATCCCGATCGGAATCGCCTACAAGGAGGACGTGCGCGAGGCGCGGCGCGTGATCCTCGATGCGGTCGGCTCCATCGACCTGATCGAGAAGGACCGCAGCGAGGTGGTGATGGCCGCCCTGGGCTCCTCGAGCGTCGACCTGTCGCTGCGCGTATGGGTCGAGGACGCGACCCACGAGAAGCGGGCGCACTTCCGCTGCTTGGAGGCGGCCAAGCTGGCGCTCGACGAGGCTGGGATCGAGATCCCCTACCCGCACCTGCAGCTCTTCCTCGAGACCCTGCGCCCGCCGGCGATCGATGCGTTGCGCGAGGCGCTCGCCGCCCAGGGACCGCGCGACTAGCTCGCGGCAGGCGCCTGTGCCGCAGCCGCGCCCCTGGGCGCAGCGTGTCGGACGGCTAGATCTTCCCGAGCAAGACCAGGATCAGGATCACGATCAGGATGACGCCGATCAGGCCCGACGGCCCGTACCCCCAGCTCTTGCTGTGGGGCCACGTCGGGACCGCGCCGAGCAGGAGCAGGATCAGGATGATCAGGAGGATCAGGCCCATGGTTCGTACCTCGAGGACGGTTGGGGAAACCCCCCGCAGGTCCTCCCTGCGCGCGGCGGGGACCTCCCTTCCGCCGCGGGGGGCCCACGCGTCCCGTTTCTGGGACGCACGGCGCGCTCCGAGCGGCGGCGATGGGGCGTCAGCTCCGCGCGACCCGCGCGCCGAGGCGCTCGAGGTCCTCCCAGAAGCCGGGCCAGGACTTCGACACACAGCCCGGGTCCAGCACGTCGACCCCGGGACGCAAGAGGCCCAGGAGCGCGAAGGCGAAGGCCATGCGGTGGTCGCCGGCGGGATCGAGACGTAGGTCTCCCGGCGTCCGTGCCACGGCGCTCCCCACGTGGAGGCTGTCGGCGCTCGCACGGGCCGCGAACCCGGCGTCGCGGAGGCCGCGGGCGAGGACCTCGAGGCGCGGGCTCTCCTTTCCCTTCAGGGTTCCGAGCCCCGACAGGACGCTCTCGCCCGCGGCGGGGCCGCCCGACTGGGCGGCCGCCGCGGCGACGGCGGCGAGCGGCGGTGCGAGGTCCGGCTCGCCGGATAAGTCCAGCCTGGCGCCGTGGCGAGGAGAGCCGCCCGCGCGCAGGCCGCCCGCATCGAGCGCCGCGTCGCAGCCGAAGGCGCGCAGGTGCTCGGCGATACGCACGTCCCCTTGGATCGAGCCCGGCCCGAGAGCCTCCACGCGCAGCTCGCCCCCCGACAGGCAGGCCGCGCAGAGCGCTACAGCGGCGGCCGACGCGTCGGGCTCGATCTCGATCGGCGACGGCGGCGCTCGGCAGGGCCCCTGCAGCGCGAAGTCCTCCTCGTCCTCGCCGCCGCGGCTCCACGAGCAGCTGTCCACGCGCACGCCGAACCGGCCCAGCAGGCGCACGGTCATGTCCGCGTAGGGTCGGCTCGGGATCCGGCCGCGCACCTCGAGCTCCGTCCTGCCGGCGTGGGCCGAGAGCGCGATCAGGAGCGCGCTCACCTCCTGGCTCGACACGGGCCCCACGAGCAGCAGCTCTTCGCGCGGGAAAGCCGCCGTGAGCACGGCCGGCCATCCGCCGGCGGTCCCCAACTGCTCGAGCCCGACGCCGGCGCCGACCAGCGCACGGAACAGCGGCGCGCTCCCGCGCCGCGCCAGGCTGCCGGCGGGATCGAGCCGCGCGCGCGACGCGGGCGATCCGCACAGCCCGAGCACCGCCGTGGCCAGGCGCGCCAGGGTGCCCGATTCGCCCAGGCGCAGGGGCTCGCGCGCCACCCACCCCCCGAGCGCAGGCGGCAGGCCCTCGATGCGAGCCTCGCCGGGCGCCGGTCGCTCGACCCGCGGCCCGCAGGCCGCCACGAGCGCGAGCGCGGCGGCGACGTCGTCGGCCTCGCTCAGGGCGGCGATGCGCGTCGAGCCCTCGGCGAGGGCCGCGATCACGATCGCGCGCTGGGCGAGGGACTTCGAGCCCGGCGGCCGGAAGCTGCCGCGCACGGCGGCCCCCGGTCGCAGACCCATGGCGCCGCCTTCCACGCCACCGCTTGCCCGACGATCCCGCACGGATGCAGTCTAGGAGCCGCGCGCCGTCCGCGTTGTTCCAGCGCCGCCGCTCGCGCATACTCCCCCTCCGGTCGTTCCGCCGCGGGAGAGTCCCATGACAACGCAGACTTTGTACCTCGGAGGCGAGCGGGCGATCCCCGGCCTCCAGCACGTCGCCTCGGGCAAGGTGCGCGACATCTACGCCGCCGGCGAGCGCCACCTGGTCTTCGTCACCACCGACCGCGTGTCGGCCTTCGACGTCGTGATGAAGGAAGGCGTGCCGCACAAGGGGCAGGTCCTCACCGCCGTCGCCGCCTGGTGGTTCGAGCACACCCGCGACGTGGTCGGCAACCACCTCGTCTCGACCGCGGTCGAGGACCTCGAGGGCCTGGACGGGGAGTGGCGCGAGCGCCTGCGCGGGCGCGTGATGCTGGTGCGCAAGGCGCGGGCGACGAGCGTCGAATGGGTCGTGCGCGGCTACCTGGCCGGATCGGGCTGGAAGGAGTACCAGACCGAGCGCAGCGTGTGCGGGATCGAGTTGCCGGAGGGCCTGAGCCTGGCCTCGCGCTTGCCGCAGCCGATCCTGACGCCGACCACGAAGGACACCCATCACGACCTTCCGCTCTCGCCAGCCGAGGCGCGCGAGCGCGTCGGCGACGAGATCTTCGAGTGCGCCGAGGGGGCCGCGCTGCGCCTGTTCCGTCGCGGCAGCGACGTGCTCGCCAAGATCGGCATCCTGCTCGCGGACACGAAGTTCGAGTTCGGCCACGTCGACGGCCGGCTGATCCTGATCGACGAGGCGCTGACCCCGGACTCCTCGCGCTTCTGGCCCGCGAGCGAGTGGCGCCCCAGCTCGAGCCCGCCGAGCTACGACAAGCAGATCCTGCGCGACTGGCTCGAGGCGACCGGCTGGAACAAGCGCCCGCCCCCGCCCGCCCTCGATCCGGCGATGGTCGAGAAGACCTCGGCCCGCTACCTCGAGTTCTGCCAGCTCCTGACCGGCAGCCTCCCCGAGGGGGTCCCGGGGTGAGGGGGGCGCTGCTCATGGGCTCGGACTCCGACTACCCGCGGCTCGAGCCGTGCGTCAGGACCTTGCGCGAGTTGGAGGTCGAGTGCGAGGTGCGGGTGCTCTCGGCCCACCGCACGCCCGGCCCGCTGGTGGAGTTCGTGCGCGGGGCACCCGAGCGCAAGATCGGCGTCTTCATCTGCGCCGCCGGCGGAGCCGCGCACCTGGCGGGCGTGGTCGCCGCGCACACCGACCTGCCGGTGCTCGGGATCCCGATGGACAACCCGCCGCTGAACGGGCTCGACTCGCTGCTCTCGACGGTGCAGATGCCCGGCGGAGTGCCGGTGGCGGCGCTCGGCACGGGACCCGGAGGGCCTGTGAACGCGGCGCTGTTCGCGGCGAGGGTGCTGGCGCTGCAGGACGAGGGGCTCTCGGCGCGGCTGGCGGCGTATCGGGAGCGGCAGGCGGAGGCCGTGGCGGCGAAGGATGCGGCGCTGCAGACGAGGTTGCGGGGCTGAGGGTCGCAAGACCGCAGCCGCGGACGGGTGCGGTGCGGAGCGGAGTCGAGCGGAGGGGAGGATCTGCCGCGGACAGCCGATCCGACCGCGGTGATCGAGCCAAGTCGGTGCAGGGGCGGCCGCTCCTTGGCACCTCTGCGCGAGATGTCCGCGGATTCAAGTTCGACGATCGAAGCCCGAGCCGGTTCGGCCTGCGCAGCTCTAGGCTTCGCGCCTGGGTGCATGTCGACGAGCACGGTGTGCGGTGTGCGCCCGCACCAACGAGCCGGCTCCTCCTTCGATGGCTGAACTTGAATCCGCGGACATTCGTCGGCGGTCTACCAAGGTGCCATGCGAAGTGCGAATCTCGAGGCCCACGGTCGCGAGCTTCGCTCGCGCACGCGAGCGCTGACCCACCCGTGGCGAACGCTCCTCGAGCTCGAGCCGGCACCTCGATCCGCGACAGTCGGCGTGAAGGGGCCTGATACCCACACGAATTCCTGAACATCCCCTTTCTTGACTCCGCGGTAGGTTCGGCGCTCGAGCGGCCGAACCGGACGCGGAGCGTCTTCGCGCCCGAAGGCCGCCCCTGCAATGCTGGCTCGAGCGGATCGGATCCCTCCCGGCTCCGTGTGACCTGTCCCCGTAGCACGCGCAGGGCTTGTTCGACGCTGTCCAGGCTCTCGACGCCTCCGACGCCTCCATCCTCCCGCGCACCCCCGCCGCTCCGTTACCATCCCTCCGATGCCCATCGAGACCATCCGCTGGGTCGGCGAGCTACCCGGGTTCGTGCGCCTGATCGACCAGACGCGCCTGCCGGGCGAGTTGGCCTATCTCGAGATCCGGAGCGTGCCCGAGATGGTCGACGCCATCCGCCGGCTCGCGGTGCGCGGGGCTCCGGCGATCGGCGTGGCGGCGGCCTACGGGCTGCTGCTCGATCTCCAGCACACCGCCCCCGAGGACGCCGTCGACCTCGTCGCGCGGGTGAAGGAGACCGCCGCGGTGCTCGCGCGCGCCCGGCCTACTGCGGTCAACCTCTCGTGGGCGCTCGAGCGCATGGTCGAGCGTGCCGAGCGCGAGCTGGCGGAGGCGACTCCGCCCGCGGCGATGCTCTCCGCGCTGCTCGACGAGGCCCACGCCGTCTTCGCGGAGGACCGCGCCACCTGCCGGCGGATCGGCGAGATCGGTGCCGAGCTCCTGCGCGACGGATCGCGGGTCCTGACCCACTGCAACGCCGGCGCGCTCGCGACGGCGGATTACGGCACCGCGCTGGCGCCGATCTACGTCGCAGCGGAGGCCGGCCTGCACATCTCGGTCTATGCCGGCGAGACGCGGCCGCTGCTCCAGGGCGCGCGGCTCACCGCCTGGGAGCTGGCGCGCTCGGGGATCGAGGTCACGCTGATCACCGACGGCATGGCCGGCCGGGTGATGTTCGAGGGCAAGGTCGACGCGGTCTTCGTCGGCGCCGACCGCATCGCGCGCAACGGCGACGTGTGCAACAAGATCGGCACCTACTCGGTGGCCGTCCTGGCGCGGGAGCACGGCGTGCCCTTCTACGTGTGCGCGCCGCTCTCGACCTTCGACGCGCGCTTGGCCCACGGCGGGCTGATCCCGATCGAGGAGCGCGCGCCCGAGGAGGTGACCGAGGGGTTCGGCTCGCGCACGGCCCCCGAGGGCGTCCGCGTCTACAACCCGGCCTTCGACGTGACGCCCGCGCGGTTGGTGAGCGCCATCGTGACCGAGGTCGGCCGGATCGAGCGCCCCGACACGGCGAAGGTGGAAGCGGCCTTGCGCAGCGCCGGCCGTCTGTGAGCCACGCCCGGCGCGGCGCCTCCTGCGCGCGCGGCCTTCAGACTCCGCGCCCCGACGTCCGATCTAGGCTCCGGCCCCGCTCCCCAGGGCTCCATGGTCACCCCGCGCAAGAAGGATCCCCGCCCCGCGCGCAAGAGCGCGGCCGCGCCGTACGGGCCCCGCGGCCCCTCCTCGCCGGACTCGATGACGCCCGAGGTGATCGAGTTCATCACCGCCGTCGACGCGTACAAGCGCAAGCACCAGCGGCCCTTCCCGAGCTGGAGCGAGATCCTCGACGTCGTGAAGGCCCTGGGCTACTCGCGCCCCGCCTGAGCGCGACCCGCCTCGTTTCGCCCCGCCTGAGCTCACCCCGCCTCGTTGCGCCCCCGCCCCACCGGATCCCGGGCCGGCTCGATTCGCGGCGCCTATCGCCGGACTTCGCGCAACGGCGTGGCGGCGCGCCATGGCGCCGCCGATGATCGGGCCCGGCAGCGGCCCATGGGCGATCTCTTCATCCTCTTCGCGGTCCTCGCGGTCCTCGGCTTGGCACTCGCGGGGCCGCTCCTCGCGCTCGCCGCCCTCCTGCGCACAGGGCCGCGCGGGTCCCTGAGCCGCCGGATCGCCGCGCTGGAGCGCGAGCTCGCGCGGTTCCGGCGCGCGGAGACCGAGGGTGTCCAGAAAGGGCCGCCCGCCCGCGAGGCTCCTCGCGCGGCGCCGCCGATGGTTTCCCCGCCGTCGGTATCCCCTGCGCCCGGGCCGCCCGAGCCGGCTCCCAAAGAGCCTCCGCTCCCCCGTCGCGAAGCGGCCGCAGACGACCGG
>DATKBQ010000390.1:0-4265 GCA_035546375.1 Planctomycetota bacterium
CCTGCGCGCGCTGGGCGTGGGGAAGTTCCCCGAGCGGCGCGTGCTCGCGGTCGAGCTGGTCCACGGCCCCGCCGGTTGGGCCCAGAGCATCCAGGAGGTGCGCGACGGCACGCGCCGCCAGGTCTACCCGGAAGGCGACCATCCCGAAGGCGCCGCCGAGCCCATCGCCCTCGACGGCGCGTCCTCGTCCGAGCCGCTCGAGCTCCAGCTCGCCGAGGAGCTCGCCGCCTACCGCGACCGCCTCGAGCGCGGTCTGCGCAAGCGGGAGCGCCTGGTGCTGGCGAGCCTCCAGAAGCGCCTTCTGAGCAGCGCCGAGGCGTTCTACCGCACCCTCCAGGTTCACGCCCGCGGACTGCGCCGCCGCGCCGAAGCCGCCAAGGAGGAGGCCCAGGCCGAGCTCGAGGCCCCGGTCCCCGACCAGGACGCCGACCTCACGGAGACCACCGCTCGCGCCGACTTCTCGAGCGAAGCCGCGGACTCCGACGACGAGTACGGCGCCGACGACGAGCAGACCGATGTCGCCGAAGCCGCCACCATCGAGCGCGAGAGCGTCCGCCTCGCCAACCGCTTCGAAGGCCAGCTCGCCCACGTCGAGCGCATGCTCCAGCTCGCTACCACGGCCCGCGGCGTCCCCGACGCCAAGACCCTGGCGCTGGTCGACTGGATCCGCCGCTGCCAGTGCGCGGGAGCGCAGATCGGTGGCAGCGACCACCTCTCCGCCACCGAGCGCCGCTGGAACGATCGCCGCGTCCTCGTGTTCACCGAGTACGGCGACACCAAGCGCCATCTCCTCCAGGTGCTGCGTACCGCCATCCGCGGCACCGACCGCGAGGACGAACGCATCCTCCAGTTCCACGGCGGCATGTCCGACGAGCAGCGCGAGCAGATCCAGCAGGCGTTCAACGACAAGGCGCACCCGGTGCGCATCCTGATCGCCACCGACGCCGCGCGCGAGGGCGTCAACCTCCAGGGCTCCTGCGCCGACCTCTTCCACTTCGACATCCCGTGGAACCCGGCGCGCATGGAGCAGCGCAACGGGCGCATCGACCGCACCCTGCAAGAGTCCGACGAGGTGCGCTGCCACTACTTCCGCTATCCCCAACGCACCGAGGACGTCGTCCTCGAGAAGCTCGTCCAGAAGGTCGAGACCATCCGCAAGGAGCTGGGCTCGCTCGGCGCGGTCATTCTCGACCGCCTCGAGGGCGCCCTGGAGCACGGCATCGGCAGAGGCGCCCTCGACGCCCTCGAAGACGCCGAGCAGCTCGAAGGGCGCCGCGAGACCGCGCGCACCGAGCTCGAGACCCAGCGCGACCTCGACGCCATGCGTCGCGAGATCGACGAGGCCGGCCGGATCCTGAACGACTCGCGCGACCACACCGGCTTCGACTCCGACGCGCTGCGCCACGTGGTGCGCGCCGGCCTCGAGCTCAACGGACTCGACGACCTCGTGCCGCTGAACGCCCCCGCCCCGTCGTCTGCCCACGACCCCGCCCGCTACGCCCTCCCCGCCTTCCCCGACACCTGGCAGCAGACCCTCGACTCGCTACGCGCCCCGCGCGGGCGCGACGAGCCGCTGTGGGAGTGGCGCCGGCGAGAGCCGCTGCCGGTGATCTTCGAGCCGCTCGGCCGCCTCGACAGCACCTGTACTCAGCTCCACCTCCAGCACCCGTTCGTCAAGCGCCTGCTCCAGCGTTTCCTGGCCCAGGGCTACAGCGCGCACGACCTCGCCCGCGTCACCGTGTTGCGCAACGAGGGAGACTCTCTGGTGCGCGCCATCGCGCTCGGCCGCCTCACCCTGTTCGGCGCCCGCGCCGCGCGCCTCCACGACGAGCTGGTGGCGGTGGCCGCTCCGTGGCTGGAAGCGGGCGGCGACCGCCACCTCCAGCCCTTCGCAGAACGCGCCGACCGCAGGGCCGTCGACTCGCTCTGGCAGCTCCTGGCCGAGCCCTCCCCCCTCGAAGACGTCCCGGAGACCGCGCGCCGACGGCTACGCGACGCCGCCCCCGGCGACTTCCGAACCCTGTGGCCCGCCGTCCGCGACGAGGCCGACCACCGCGCCCACGAGGCGGCACGCCTCCTCGAAGAGCGCGGCCGCCGCGAAGCCGAGCAGCTCCGCGGCATCCTGGCCCGCCAACGCCGCGCCATCGAGCGCCGGCTCGACCAGAAGCAGCTCGCGCTCGAGTTCGGCGACGCCGAGAAGGACCAGCGCGAGCAGCTCGAGCGCGACCTCCAGCACATGGCACGCCGCCTCGACGAGCTGGCCCAGGAGGCGGCCGACGAGCCGCGCCAGATCGAGGAGCTCTATCGGGTCACGCTGAAGCGGTTGGAGCCGGTGGGGCTTGTCTACCTGTGGCCGGTGACCAGAGGCTAGAGCCGAGACACTGCGAGCGAAATGCCCTCCCCAGACCACCACATCCACGAGACCTGGCTCGGGATGGTCCAGCCCGACGGGCTGGTCGTCTCGGTGCCGGTCCTGGTGGACGCGCAGTGCGCGCGGCGGCTGCCGCTCGAGGTGCATCGGCGCTTCCTCGAACTCTGCCCGCCGCGCGACCCGCGCCACCGGGGCCCGGGAGACCCGCCACGCGCGATCGGCGACCTCGCCGAGCTGTTCGCGGGGCTCCTCGAGCTGACCCCCGATCTCTACGACTCGGGCGACGGGCTGCCCGACGAGCTCGCGCTCTGGGTGCCGGAGGGTCGCCAGACCCTCCGGCCCACCTTCGCGCTCCGCCGTCCCGAGGCCCTCGCCGACGGCGCCGCCGCGACCGACCAGGACGGGCCCGCCGAAAACGCCGCCGAGCCGCCGAAGAGCCTCCTCGACGCCAACGGCGAGACCCCGGCCTCGCGCGCCGGCTCCGCCTACCAGCTCCTGATCTGGGACCTGCCAGAGTCTCCTTCTGGCGGCCTCCCCCTCGACAAGCCCGAGACCACGACCGGGCCCTGGGAGTACCCGCCCGCCGCCAAGTTCGAGCGGCTGCTGCGCCACACCCGGGTGCCGATCGGGCTGCTCTCGAACCGGCGCGAGCTGCGCCTGATCTACGCGCCGCACGGCGAGTCGAGCGGCGCGATCACCTTCCGGGTCGACGACATGGCGACGGTGGGCGGGCGGCCGATCCTCGACGCGCTGGTGATGCTGCTCTCGGCGCACCGGCTCTACGGCGCGCTCCCCGAGCACCGGCTCCCCGCCCTCCTGCGCCAGAGCCGCGAGCGCCAGGCCGACGTCACCAACGAGCTCGCGCGCCAGGTGCTCGAGGCGCTCGAGATCCTGCTCCGCGGCTTCGAGGCCGCCGCCGAGCGCGACGGCAGCGACCTCCTCGAGGACGCCCTCGCCCGCGACGACGACCACCTCTACGGCGGGCTGCTCACCGTCCTCCTGCGCCTGGTCTTCGTGCTCTACGCCGAGGACCGCGACCTCCTCCCCGTGGAGCACCCGCTCTACCAGCGCCACCTCAGCCTGCTTGCCCTGTTCGACGAGCTGCAGACCGGCCTCGGCGAGCACCCCGACTCGATGGCGCGGCGCTTCGGCGCCTGGGGGCGGCTGATCGCGCTGTTCCGGGCCATCCACTACGGCGCCCACTGGAGCGCCCCGCAGGCCCGCGCCGACGTTTCAGCTGAAAGGCCTGAGAGTCTTAGGGGTACCGCCCCGAGCGGCAGCGGGGAGGACGTTTCAGCGGAAACGTCCTCCGAAACGCCCGCTGCCCGCCCGGCCGCCGCCGCCACCCTCGCCCCCTCCCCCGACCTCGTCCTCCCCGCCCGCGGCGGCTCGCTCTTCGACCCCAACGCCTACCCCTTCCTCGAGGGCTGGGGGCCGGGCGGCAGCGCCCCCGTCCACGTGCCCGAGGAGCGCGCCCGCGTGCGCGTGCCCTCGGTCGACGACGAGACGGTCTACCGCGTGCTCGAGAAGCTTCTGGTGCTCGAAGGCCAGCGCCTCTCCTACCGCGCGCTCGACGTCGAGCAGATCGGCAGCGTGTACGAGGCGCTGATGGGCTACCACGTCCGCCGCGTCGCCTCCACCGCCGCCTGCCTCGGCCCCTCCCGCGTGTGGATGGAGCGCGCCGAGCTCGAGGAGCTGCCGAAGAGCCGCCGGCCGAAGTGGATCAAGGAGCGCACTGGGCTCACCAAGGCCAGGAGCGACGAGCTCGCAGCCGCCGTGACCGAGGCGCTCACCGAAGCGCCCGGCGGAGGCGCCGCCCCGGGCCCTGTCGCATCCGGGGCCGAGCCGCCGGGCGAGCCCGAGCCCGCCGACCGCGTCCTCGCCGAGCACCGCC
>DATKBQ010000391.1:0-2029 GCA_035546375.1 Planctomycetota bacterium
CATCGGACCGGGACCAAAGCAGACCCGCGAGGGCCGCGCCTCACGACTGCGGAGAGACGTGGCCGCGGGGTTGAAGCCTCTCGGTTGGCAGCCGTCGCACGGTGGCTGGTGGAGGCGGCCGAACCAGAACCTCGCCGAGGCCGGTTGTTGAGACGGCAAAGGCTACCGATTCTCAATTCCTCGAGCTCGCACCTGACCACCTGGGCGACAGTGAGCCGTGGATCGCGATTCGTGCGCTTGCCCTGCGAGGATCAGTGTGGCATCGTCGGGCTCGTGCTTGCACGTAGACCTCAACGGGATTGCCGCGGTGCGGCATAGGTGCCGCGTGGTGGCCTGTCGTGGGTAGCAGCGAGGCGATGCAGCACCTGGAGGACTGGAGCGCGAGCCTGGTGGCGGTGAGCGGCCGCTCGCCGAGTACCGCCACCAGGTACGCACGCGCGATCGGGAAGATGGCGGAGCGGCTCGGCACCGACCCCTCGGTGATCGAACGCTCAGACCTCAATCGCTACGTGAAGGAGCTCTACGCCGAGGGCTACTCGAGCTCCTCGCGCGCAGTGACTCTCAACGCCATCAAGGGATTCTTCAGTTACCTGGCGACCTGCGCCCTGATCGCCCAGAACCCAGCGCTCCACCTCGACACCCCACGCGTCTATAGGCGTGAGATGCCGACGCTCACCAAGGGCGAGATCGATCGCCTGATCTACGAAGGCGGCGAGGGACTGTTGCCCGCGAGCTCGCCGATCGAGCTGCGGAACCGCGTGCTGCTCTACACGATGTACATCCTCGGCCTACGGATCAGCGAGCCCGGGCGGCTGCGGCTCGACGACGTGGAGTGGGACACTGATAGCCTGGTCTTCACTGTGCTGATCAGGGAAGCGAAGGCCGCTCGCGCCGACAAGCGCATGACCCTCGACAGACCCGGCTCGCGGCTGCTCGGGATGTACCTCCAGGGAACACGGGCGGCGATCATGGCGATGCCGAAGAGGTCCTCTCGGAAGGCCCCGCGACCGCCGCTCTTCCCGGGGGCTGGTGGCGGGCCGCTGTCGAGCTCCGCGGTGGGGGCCATCTTTCGCCAGCGAGTCGCTGCCTCCGGAATCGACCGCCGTGGCCGCCGCGTGACGCCGCACATCCTGCGGCACTCGATCGCGACGCACCTGTTGGCGGCCGGCTGGTCGGAGAGGGCCGTGCAGGAGTGGATGCGGCACCGGTCGCTGGAGACGACCGCCCTCTACATGCACGTCGATACGTCCCAGTTCGCAGCGAAGTTGGCACGGGCACATCCGCTTGGGCCGCGGAGACGGAGCCCGAACCTCCAGAGCGCGGCCGGGGAGCTCGTGCGTGAGCTGACTGGCCGCGGCCGGGATCCGGATCCGACGATCAACTGACGGCGAGAGTGAGGGCGCGGCGGAAGTCGCCGAGGCGCGGACTCTGGCGCGGCGATCGCGCTCCTCACAGGAACGCCTATTCTCTGTACCTGATCTGCTCTATCTGTGGGCTCGGGCCTCGCTCGGGTGGGCGCCCTGGGTGTAGCGCGTTGATCTGGCGGAGGTTGCTGGCGCCTCTAGAGGCGGAGATTGGGGCTCCGCTGGCCCAATGGAACCGTTCCTGGCTCCCGCCCCCAGCCACGCTGCTCCACACGAACGAAATCCTGCGGGCCGTGCGCGCCGGTCCGCTCACCCGACCCGGACCGTGAGAACTCTGGGGGCCGCGATGCCAGGCACGCTCTGTGCTTGCAGGCCTGCGCCTACGGATCACCACCAGGCAGTTGGCGCGGCGCAAACCTGCACAGCCTCCGGTGCAGTCCCGGACCGTATGGGCGTGACACCACCGGGACACGACCATGTCGCCGGCGCGCGCCCCTCCGGTGCGCCGCTGGGGCCCGCTGGCGCGGGGGCCGCGATGCGTGCGGCAGGGGCTGAGAGCGCCGGCCGCGCCCCCTCCTGGCGTGTGGTGTCGTCGAGCACCTGGCGCGGCACCAGGACGGCGCCGGCGGCTTTCCTGGTGGGCGATCCCGGGCCCGGGCTCGACG
>DATKBQ010000392.1:0-4544 GCA_035546375.1 Planctomycetota bacterium
TCGGCGCCCACGACCGGGCCTCCCTCCTCGTCGCCGGAGGGGCCCTCGCCCGAGAACGGCGCGCCAGACGGCGCGCCCGGGCGGGCGAGCGAGACCGCGCTCCAGCCCATGGCCGCGATCCCGAAGTCGTCCTCGGCGCGCGCGCGCAGGGCGATCAGGCCGCCGGGAACGGTGTCGACCTCGCTGCGCGCCGGCGCGAGGATCGAAACCTCCGGCCGCCGGTCGGGCACGACCTGCACGGCGAAGAGCCCCGGGTCGGGGTTGGAGAGGCCGCTGGAGTCGCTCAGCTCGAAGCGGAAGCGCAGCGAGTCGCTCGGAGCGAGCTCGAAGCCCAGGCCGGGCTCGGGATTGCCGCCCGGCTCGCGCGGGGGGAAGAGCGCGGGCTCGAGCGGGACCAAGCGGTCCTCGGGCAGGATGCGCACCGAGCCTCGCGCTTCGGGGGGAGTGGTGAGCACGGCCACGCGCAGGCGGCTGCCCGCGAGCACCTGCACGTCGTGGTCGAACTCCACGCGCGGCGCCAAGCCGGTGTAGGCGGGCGGCTCGATCGAGATGGCGAGGCCCGAGACGTCCGGCGGCTCGAGCACCTCGACGAAGACGCGCGGCAGGCCGTCGCGGTCGTCGCCGCCGGTCGCGAAGAACTCGAGGTCCTCCTGGCAGGAGGCGAGGCGCGTGCGGAAGAGGCCATCGCCCGAGGAGCCCAGGGACACCTCGCGGCCGCCGCCGAAGTGCAGGATCACCTCGTCGGGCACCACGCCGTCGGCGCGGACGAGGACCGGCACGTCGCTGCCGCGCGCGACGCGCACGAGGGTCCGCTCGGGCGTCTCCTCCACGCGCGCCACGGCGCTGCCGGCGGGCAGCGGGATCGTGAGCGTCAGGTGCGTGCGCTGCGGCCAGCGCGCGCTGCCGCCGAAGAGCCGCGCGAAGAAGATCGAGGCGTGCTCGGCCTCGGCCAGCGAGGCCACCGCGATCAGCGCGGCGAGCGCGGTCCCCAGGGCGAAGCGCAGGGCCGGCCGGCGCTCGTCCAGCACGCCCTCCAGCCGCAGCGCGCGCGCGCGGGCGTCGGCCTTGGCCAGCACCTCGCCCACCAGCTCGGGGCGCGCGCCCGGCTGGGGCCGCTCCTGGAGCTGCACGGCGCTGACCAGGAGCTCGCGCAGCTCCGGGTGCTCGCGCTCGTAGAGCACGGCCATCCGATCGCGGGGGGGGATGCGCCGCAGGTGGCGCACGAGCTCGCGCCAGGCGATGGCCACGGGCAGCGCGAAGAGCACGACCAGGTGCACCCAGCGCACGGCGCGCGGCACGTGCAGCGCCCAGTCGGCGAGGAAGGCGAAGACGATCCACAGCGCGACGGCGGCGAGCAGCGTGCCCGCGCCGTGCAGCCACACCTGCCGCAGCAGGCGCCGGCGCAGCCGGCCGAGCAGGCGCTCCAGCTCGGGGGTCCTCTCCAGGTGTCGCGCGCGCGGCTGCATCGCCCTACCTCTGGAAGATCGGCAGGAAGCGGTAGGGGATCTCGAGCACCAGGACCGCCATCGCCGTGCCGAAGGCCGGGCCGGGGCCGGTCTCGTTGGGCCAGGCGCCGGTCGGCTCCTGCATGCGCAGGAGCACGTCGCGCACCGAGGTGAAGTAGCTCTCCCAGGCGTCGCCGCCTGCCGTGTACATGGCCTGCACGCCGTAGTAATGGCCGTACCAGAAGAAGTAGTGGCCGCGCTGCGCCAGGCCGTAGTTGCGGTTGAACTGCGTCAGGTTGTCGCGCAGGTAGCGGATGCCCTCGTCGATCGCGGCCTCGGAGTAGACGCCGGCCCCGTAGAGCGCGGTCACCCCGGCGGCGGTGAGCGGGAAGGAGGAGCGCGAGCCGTCCTGCTTCTGGTAGTGGAACGAGCCGACCTCGTTGCGGCTGGCGGCCGGGCCGGGGTAGATGCGCGCCATCGACCTCTCGGTCACCGCCGAGTCGACGACGTAGCGCGCCGCCTTGTCGACCACGGATTTCGGCACGCGGATCCCGATGTTGCGCGCCGCGCGCAGGGCGAGCACCTGGCAGACGACGATCGACATGTCCGACTCGCGCGCGTAGGGCTCGTAGCGCCAGCCGCCCTCGGCGTTCTGGGAGTTGACGATGAAGTCGACCGCGAGCTGCAGCTTGGTGCGCACGTCGGCGCGGTGGGTCATCCCGTACACCTCCGCGAGGAACAGCGTCGCGAAGGCGTGGCTGTACATGCGCGAGCCCGCGTACTGGATGTAGCCGTCCTCCTGGACGCACGAGAGCACGAACTCGAGGGAGCGCTCGACGACCCGCCCGTAGCTGCCGCGGCCCGGCACGTGGCCGCCCGCCAGGAACGCCATGCCCGCCAGGGCGGTGACGCCGACGTGACCCTTGTCGGCGACGGTGTACTCGTAGCTGATGTTGAGCTTGTAGCCGATCTTCGCGATCCAGCTCCCCTCCGGCGACTGGTGGTCGGCGAGCCAGGCCAGCCCGCGCTCCACGGCTTGGGCGTGCTCGGGCGTGACCAGGATCGCCACCTCCTCGCGCGAGCGCGGGAGGCCCGTCCCCGGCGAGCCTTGCTGGAGCGCCGCGGCGGGCGCGGCGCAGAGCGCGAGCGCCAGGGCCGGCGCCGTGGCGCGCGCCAGGGGTGTGCGGTGTCGCCTCATCGCCGGGAGATCGCGAGCATCGCGCCCGCGCCCTGAATCCAGAGGCTGGAGCCGGCGCCGCGCAGCTCGAGCGCTTCGGCGCGGCCCAGCTCCTCGGGCAGGATGCGTCCCTCGCGCAGCGCGCCGCTCGACTTGTCCAGGAACAGGAGCGCCGTCCGCCGCGCCGCGCCGCGCCCCTCGGCAGGCTCGCCGTAGCACAGCGCCACAGTGCTCTGCGAGAGAGCCGGGAGCGGCATGGCGGCATTGTAGAGCTCCTCGCGCGGGACCGGCAGGCGGTGCACCCAGCGCTCGCCGAAGGGCAGGTGGATCGCGCGCAGGAGCGTCTCGCTGCCGCGCGATGCCGACGCGAGCAGGAAGAGGTAGGGCCCGTCGATCTCCGTCACCGAGTGGCGCGCGAGGCCGACCGGCTCGTCGCCCGGCGCGAGGGCGACGTTCTGGACCGTGCGCACGAGCCCGAGGCGCGTGTCCAGCTCCTGCACGAGTCCCGCCGCGCTGCGCTCGACGCCGGCGGCCAGGAAGACGAGGTAGGTCTCGCGGCCCCAGCGCGCGATCCGGCTCAGATCGCGGCCGTCCTCGGCCGCCACGCGCCAAGCCTTGCGCCCATCCTCCAGGCTCCAGGCGCTGACGCAGTCGCGCGGCTCTCCCGGCGGCGCGGAGGCGCGATCGAAAGAGGGCAGGACCAGGAGCGTGTCGTCGATCCAGGCGGCGCGCCGGTCGGTCTCCTTCGCTTGCCCAAGATCAAGCTCGAGCGACAGGCTGCCCGTGAACAGGTCGAGCACCTGCGCCGGCGCGCGCGTCGCCGCCGCGGGCAGGATCACGACGTGCTCCGACCCGCACAGGGGCGGTGCCGCGGGGCCGGGCTCGAGGTCGCGGCTCCACAGCTCGAGCCCCGACACGGCGTCGATCCCGAAGAGGCGCTTGGGGCCCTCGAGCGAGGGCGGGTCGACCAGGGCGACGACCACGCCGGAGGCGGAGGCGGCGGCAATGAAGCGCGAGGGCTGGCGCCACGTCCAGCGCAAGCTGCCGTCCGCCGCGTCCACCGCGGCGAGCGCGCCGGTCCCGACGACGACCACCCGAGCCCCGTCGACCAGGGCCGGCGGCGCGCTGCGGTTCGGCTCGAAGTCGGGCCGGAAGCTCCACAGGCGCCGTCCCGGATCGTCGGCGGAGAAGGCGACCAGCCGATCTCCCTCCGCCTCGGCGAGCCAGCACAAGAGCGCGCGCGGCGCGTCGGCGGAGGAGGGCTCGAGGGTGGCGAAGAAGCGGAGCTGGCCGTCGAGGACGCGCGTCACCGGCGCGGAGGCGTCGAAGGTCGCCGGCTCGCGCGGGCGCCTCGGCTCCCGCGCCAGCTCCGCGGCCAGCTCGCCCACGCTGAGGCCCCGGTCCCCCGGCCACTCGGAGACCACGTCCGCGTGGCGCCGCGCGAGGCTTCCGAGGATGGCGCGCGCGAGCGGGTGGTTCCCGAGGCCTTCCGCGGCGGCGGCGAGCGCGAGGGCGAGCTGCACCTCGCGCGGCGTCGCGCGCGCCGGGCTCCACGGGTCGGGGATCTGGCCCTGGACGAGCTGGGCGATGCTCGCCGCGTCGCCGTCCTCGAGGGCGGCGGCGAGCCGCGCCGCGCCGGCCTCGCGCGCCGCCGCGGAGTGCGGGTACAGCTCGGCCACGCGCGCCAGGGCCTCGGGCTCTCCGCTCGCGAGCGCCGCCACGTAGAGTTCGCGGGCACGCTCCTCGAACGGCGCGTAGGCCTCGCCGCCGGCGACGGCGAGCACGCGCTGGATGCGCTCCGAGGGGGCCGCGCCGTCCTCGGAGGGCAGCGGCACGTTGCCGTAGCGCTCGAGGACCGCGTGCAAGGCCTCGAGCTCCGCGCGCGCGTTCCCGGCGGCGGCGGCGTCGCGCGCACGCTCCGC
>DATKBQ010000393.1:0-3822 GCA_035546375.1 Planctomycetota bacterium
GCGGCCCGCTCCGTCTGAGGTCACGACTGAGGAGGTTTCGGGATCGTGCGCGCCGATGCTTCGGCGCGTGGCCGATGCTCATCGAATCCTTGAGCGATAGTGTACGAGGCGAACACAGGAGTCGAGCCGCGCGGCAGGCGCGTCGGAACCCACGAAGAGACGGAGGGAACGTTCGATGCCGATCTGGGGCTGGATTCTCATCATCATCTTGATCGTGTTTCTCCTCGGCGGCTTCGGCTACAGGCGGCGAGGATGGTAGGAACGGCTCTCTCGGCGCTTGGTTTCGGGCAGCACCGGAGAACGCCCGCCGAGTACCGCGAGAGAGCTCGCGTTCGCTCAAGCTTCTGAACTCCCTCGCGGGGGCCGGGTCACAGTCTCGTCCGGAAGCGTGACTGTTGCAACGCTGAGCTCGGGCGGCACGAGTGCCCGCTCTCCAACCTCAGCTCATAGCGTCGACGCCTTGCCGCACTACACGGCGGCTGCCTCGCCGTCGCCGAGCAGGGCCTCTGTCTCCGCGAGCGCCGGCTTGTACCCCATCGACGCGAAGAGCTCGCGCGCCTCGCGCAGCGGCTTCTCCGCGTCCGGCTTGCCGAGCGCGGCGAGGCAGCGGCCTTGGCCGAGCAGGGCGTAAGCGCGCTCGGGGACGTTCCCGAACTCGCGCCAGCGCTCCGCAGCCTCGGCGAAGAGAGCGGAGGCCTGGGCGGGCTCGCCCGCGGCCTCGGCGAGATGCGCGCCCGCCGCGCAGAGGCCATGCTCGTGGATCGGCGTGAGCGGCTCGACCGCTTCCACGAACCGGCGGGCGAGCGCAGTGTCTCCAACGGCGCGCGCGCACCGCGTGAGCTCGGGCAGGTTCGTCGCGATGTTGACCTTGCCGCGGATGCCTGGCTGCTCGAGCTCGAGGAGGAGCTCGCGCGCCTCGTCATGCTTACCGCGCGAGAGCAGCATGCGCGCTGCGGCGGCAAACCCGTTGGAGATCTGCTGCGCTTCGGCGGTGTCGCGCGCCGCGGCGGCGAGGCGTTCCGCATCGCCCGCCACAGGCTCCGGTTCGCCGCGCTCCGCGAGCAGGCGTAGCTGGACGCAGAGCACCCCGATCCGGGCGATCGCCCCGGCCGCCTCGAGCTGAACAGCCAGCGGCTTCGACTCGGCCAGCGCCTCGGTCGGACGGCCGGCGTCCGCCAGGTAGCCGAGGATCTGGGCGCCGAGATGGAGTCTTACTTCGGAGATTCCGCGCCGCCCGGTGAACTCGACCCCCTCACGGGCAACCGCGAGCGCCGCCTCGGGGCCGTCGTAGTAGCTGAGGGCTTCGGACAGGTTGGCGTGGAAGATCCCGGCGTCGCGGCTCTCCCCCCGCTCGACCGAGAGAGCCAGTGCTCGCCGCAGGTCATCGAGCCCCTCGCGGTCTCCGAGAGACGCTCGGGCGCTCCCGCGGAACCCGCGCGCACGCGCAGGCTCCGGCAGGCCAAGCTCGGCGGCGAGCTGAAGCGCACGGTCGGCTGCCTTGATCACCTCGGGGTAGTCGCTGAGAAATACGAGCTTCAAGCCGGCGAGCTCGCCGTAGGCGGCGACGAGCTCGGGCCCGGGTGGCTGCGCTTCCAGCAGCGCAATCGCCTCGGTGAGCGGTGCCTCACGGTGCGGGTCGCCGAGGTTCGCGAGCACGATCGGGAGCGCGGTCAACGCCCTCCCGGCAGCGACGCTGTCTCCTTGCTCGCGATAGAGCACGATCGCCTCCTCGAGCGCCGCTCTCGCTTCTCGCAGGCGACCCAGCTGCTGCACCGTGGAGGCCCAACGCTCGAGCAGGGACGGACGCTCGCGGTGGCCGGCAGGGATGAGCTCGAGCGCCTTGGCCAGGCTCTGCTCCGCGCGTTCGACGTCGAGCGCGAGCGCCCGCTCGCCCGCCAGGGCGAGGTAGCGGCGTGCGCTCGCCTCCAGCTCCTCGGTCTCCTCCGTTTGGCCGGCGGCGCGGGCGAGCTCGAGCGCTGTCAGGTAATGGTGGGCGAGCACGTCGGCCAGGTCCTCCACGCGCTCACCCGCCCTCCGCTCGATCCAGGCAGCGGCCGCTCGGTGGCGGGCAGCACGGGCGACGCGGGGAATCTGGCCGTAGCAGACGTCCCTGACCAGCAGATGCCAGAAGCCGTACTCGGCCTCTCCCTCCATCGACGATGTGCGCGCAGGGCGCACGAGCTCCTTGCGGGAGAGCTCGTGCAGAGCCTGCTCGATCTCCCGCGGATCGCGGGCGCCAATCTCAGCCAGCGCCCCGGCCCAGAACACCTTGCCCAGCACAGCGGCGTCCTGCAGCAGGCTCTTCCGCTCCTGAGAGAGGGTGTCGAGGCGCGCGGCGATTAGTGCCAGCACCGAGTCCGGGACCTCGTCAACCGCCTTCCGGAGCTCGCCGCGGTCGGCGAGCAGGCGCACGAACTCCTCCGCGTACAGGGGGTTGCCGCCCGCGCGCTCGAGCAGCACCTGTTGCGTCTCCGCCGGCAGCACCGTCCGCTCGAGCAGGGAAGTGATCAGACGGGCGGTCTCGGCCTCCGTCAGCGGGGCGAGGTTGATGCGTTGCGCGTTCCTGGCATTGGCCCCGAAGGTCGGATGCTGCTCGTACAACTCCGGGCGCGCAGTGCAGAGAAGGAGCAGCGGCACGTCCTCCGACCAGTCGGCCAGACGCTCGAGGAAGGAGAGCAAGGCCTGGTCTGCCCAGTGCAGATCCTCGAAGACGAGGATCGTCTCCCGCCCCTCTGCCCACGACTCGATGCAGCGCCGCCAGGCCGTGAAGGACTCCTCCTGCGAGGCGGGCTCCCCGCCTGCGCCGACGAGCGGCTGAAGACGAGACTCGAGCCACAGGCCGTCGGGATCGCCTGCTGGGAGGGCCCGCTCGAGCTTGCCCTTTGCCTCTTCCGGCGAGTCCGACTCGAGGATGCCGCACTCGGCCTTAACGATCTCGCCCAGGGCCCAGAAGGCGATCCCCTCCCCGTAGGGAAGGCAGCGGCCCTGGCGCCAGCGCACGAGCCCCGGTCGCTCCTCGATGTGGCCGAAGAGCTCGGCGCAGAGGCGGCTCTTCCCGACCCCCGGCTCGCCCACGATCGTCACGAGCTGGCAGGAGCGCTGCTGCGCGGAGCGCTCGAACGTGCCGATCAGGAGCGGCATCTCGAGCTCGCGCCCGACGAGCGGGGTCGCGTGCGTGCGGGTGACGTCCGAGCCGAAGCGGGCGCGGGCGGCGAGCGGGCGGAAGAGAGCAAGCGGCTCCGCCTTGCCCTTGACCTGCACCGGCTCCAGCTCTTCGTAGTCGAAGACGCGCTCGGTGGCGCGGTAGGTCTGCTCCGAGCAGGCGATTGCGTTCACCGGGGCCGCGCCCTGCAGGCGGGAGGCGGTGTTGACGACGTCGCCGGTGACGATCCCCTCGCCCTCTTCCGGACGGGCTCCCAACGCGACGACCGCCTCACCCGTGTTGATGCCGATGCGCACCTGCAGCGAGAGCGCGGGGTCGTCTGCGTTCAGCTCTTCGATCGCCTCCAGGATGCGAAGCCCGGCGCGGACTGCGCGCTCGGCGTCGTCCTCGTGCGCAACCGGCGCCCCGAAGACGGCCATCACCGCATCTCCGATGAACTTCTCCACGGTGCCGCCGTAGCGCTCGATCTCCAGCCGCAGGCGGGCGTGGTACGGGCGGATGCGGGAGCGAACGTCTTCCGGGTCTGCCGCCTCAGAGGCAGAGGTGAAGCCGACGAGGTCGCAGAAGAGCACGGTCACGACCTTCCGCTCCTCGTGGACCGAGGGAGCTGGCTGCTCGGTCAGCGGCGCCGTGCAGAAGCCGCAGAACTGGAAGCCGTC
>DATKBQ010000394.1:0-3583 GCA_035546375.1 Planctomycetota bacterium
CTGGGCGTCGGCCCGACCGCGCATCGACAACGCGACCAACTCACTGCCACCGCTCCCGATCACTCGCTCTGACTCCCGCGGCCGTCCTCGGCCGCGAAAGCGCCCGAAGGGCGCCTCTGCCCCGCGCATTCTCCTACTGCGCCTCGCGGTGGCGCATCAGGTCCGATTCCGCCGTCTCGCTCTCCGTCTCGCCTTCCGTCTCTATATCCCTCGCGTCCGCGATCGACGCCATGCGCGGCGGCTCGACCACCTCGAAGCTCACGCCCGGCGGTGCTCCACGCCGCAGGTTGCCCAGTGCGGCTTCGGAGATCCGCAGGCGGAGCCGCAGGCGCTCTCCCTCCAGCACTTCTTCTTCGACCAGCGCCCCCTGGGCCTTGACCGCCGCGACCGTGCGTCCGTCGGCGAGCGGCAGCACGACGTCGACCAGGGCCGAGCGCTCGTCGAGCTGGCGCGCCACCGCCGCGGTCAGCCGCTCCAAGCCCAGTCCCGTTCTCGCCGAGACCTCGATCACCTCCTGCGGCCGACCGTGCGCGAGCAGCCTCAGGGCCAGCGGGTCCTCGACGCGGTCGACCTTGTTGAGCACGAGGATGTCCGCCTGCGTGCCCCAGGCCAGCTCCTGGAGCACGGACTCGACCGCCTCGATCTGGCCCTCGACGTCGGGGTGCGAGGCGTCGACCACGTGCAGGAGCAGATCGGCGTGCAGCGTCTCCTCCAACGTCGCGTGGAACGAGGCCACCAGGTGGTGCGGCAGCCGCTGCAGGAAGCCCACGGTGTCGGACAGGAGCACCACCCGTCCGTCGGGCAGGCGCCACTGGCGCGTGCGCGTGTCCAGCGTCGCGAAGAGCATGTCCGCCGCCAGCTCGCGCGCTCCGGTCAGCGCGTTGAGCAGCGTCGACTTGCCGGCGTTCGTGTAGCCGACCAGCCCGACCGTGAACTGATCGGCGCGCGAGCGCACCTCGCGCTGGCGCCGCGCGGCGATCTCCGCCAGCTCGGCGCGCAGGTCCTGGACGCGCTTGCGCAGGAGCCGCCGGTCGGTCTCGAGCTGGGTCTCGCCCGGGCCGCGCGTCCCGACCGCGCCCTCGGTGCGCTCGAGGTGCGTCCACATGCGCCGCAGCCGCGGCAGGAGGTACTCCGCCTGGGCCAGCTCGACCTGGAGCCGCGCTTGGCGCGTCTGCGCCCGGCGCGCGAAGATGTCGAGGATCACCTCCGAGCGGTCGAGCACGCGCGTGCCCCAGGCCTTCTCGAGGTTGCGGATCTGCGCCGGCGTCAGGTCGTTGTCGACCGCCACCGCGTCGGGCCGCAGCCGCTCCAGCTCCTGGGCCACTTCGCCCACCTTGCCTCGGCCCATCAGGGTCGCCGGATCGGGCTGGGGCTTGCGCTGCACGAGCCCGCTCCCGATCGGCTCGGCGCCGGCGGCCTCGAGCAGCGCGCGCAGCTCCGTCAGCGGGCCCTCGCGCTCCTCGCGCTGCCCCGCCAGGACCACGCCGCACACCAGCACGCGCTCGCGCGGCCGCCGGGTCGGGTGCGTGGGGCGGCTCATCGCGCGGCGACGGAGTCGCCGACCGGCTCGCGCGCCAGCTCCGCGCCGCGGATCCGGCCGCCCTCGAAGATGGGCGCGAGGATCGTGTGCACGCGCCAGGCCTCCAGGGCCTGCGGCGCGTCGGAGCGGTGGTGCGTGCCCCGCGACTCCTCGCGCGCCAGCGCCGCCTGGGCCGCGAGGCTCGCCAGGGTGAGCATGTTCATGAGCTCCCAGGCGCGCGGCTCGCCCCGCGCGAGCCGCTGCACGGCGCGCGTCCAGAAGCGGATCTTCGCCAGCGCGTCCTCGATCGCCGAGCCCTCGCGCACGATGCCCATCTGGCGCCACATCAGGGCCTTGAGCGAGTAGGTCATGTCCTCGATCGAGACGCGCACGTCCGCCGGCGGCTCGGGCCGTTGCGGTCGCAGGTGCTTGTCCAGCGGGATCAACGGGATGCCGTTGGCCTCCAGCGCCGCGCGCTCGCCGGCTCGCGCGCCGAGGACCAGGCCCTCGAGCAGCGAGTTCGAGCCCATGCGGTTCGCGCCGTGCAGCCCGCTGGAAGCGCATTCGCCCACCGCCCACAGCCCGGCGACGCCGGTGCGGCCGTCGATGTCGCTGCGGATCCCGCCGATCAGGTAATGCGCGCCGGGGCGCACCGGGATCGGGTCCTTCGCGATGTCGATCCGGAAGTAGCCGCAGATGCGGCCGATGCCCGGGAACAGCCGGTGCGGGTCGCTCTCCAGATCGGACAGGTCGAGGTAGACGCTGGTGTCCGCCGTCTTGACCATGCGGTCGAAGCAGGCCCGGCTGACCACGTCGCGCGGCGCGAGCTCGGCGCTCGGGTGGTACTCGGGCATGAAGCGCACGCCGTCCTTGTCGCGCAGGATGCCGCCGGCGCCGCGCACGATCTCGCTGACGAGGACGCGGGCCGCGCCGGCGATGTACAGGCACGTCGGGTGGAACTGGAAGAACTCCAGGTCGCGGATCCGCGCGCCGGCGCGGAAGGCCATCGCGATGCCGTCGCCGGTGGCGATCGCGGGGTTGGTCGTCTCGCGGTACACCTGCCCGGCGCCGCCCGTGGCCAGGATCACCTGCCCGGCGCTGAAGGCGACCAGCTCGCCGCGCTCGGTCTGGCACAGGACGCCGATGACGCGGCCGTCGGAGGCGGAGAGCAGGTCGATGGCGAAGGTGTGGTCGAACAGCATGACGTCGGGGTGGCGCCGCACGGCGTCGACCAGCGTGCGCTGGATCTCCAACCCGGTGGCCGCGCCGCCCGCGTGGACAATGCGCCGCTTGCTGTGGCCGCCCTCGCGCGAAAGGTCCAGCGCGCCGCCCTCCTCGCAGTCGAAGCGCGCGCCCCACTCGATCAGACGCCGGACCGTCTCCGGGCCGCCGCGCACGACCTGCTCCACCGTGTCCGGCTCGCACAGGCCGCAGCCCACGCGCAGGGTGTCGGCCACGTGCGCCTCGAAGGAGTCGTCGGCGCCCAGCACCGCGGCGACGCCGCCCTGGGCGTAGTTCGTGTTCGTCTCGCTGAGGACGTCCTTGGCCAGGAGCGCCACCGAGCCGCCCGCGGACGCGGCGGCCATCGCGGCGGGCAGCACCGCCGCGCCGCTCCCGACGACCACCACGTCGAAGCGATACAGGGGGAGCCTGCGAGCCTGGAAGGGAGCGAGGTAGCGGTCCAGGTCCATCGCCGGATCGGTCCGGCCGTCGTCTCGTCGGTGGTTCAGCGCACGCCCTCCGCGGGGATTCTATCGCCGTGGAACCGTCGCCCCGGCGGGCTCCTGCTCGGAGCCGCGGCGCGCGCGGGCGCAAGCCGACGGCGAGCCTCGGGCTGAGCGGGTCGGGGAACCCGCCCGGGGGGGGCTCGCCGGCCCTCCAGCTCGCTACGCCCGCCTTGACCTTCCCGAGGGCGAACCTTTCCCTAACTTTTTCCGGATTCCGGTGCCGAGAGACGCTCCGGACGCCGATAGGATTAGGGACCTGTTAGGTGTCCCGGCCACGCGATCTGCCCCAGGAGCCCGACCATGACCCACGTCCTCGAGCTTGCCCGGCGCGACGGCG
>DATKBQ010000395.1:0-3465 GCA_035546375.1 Planctomycetota bacterium
CCAGGTTCGATTCTTCAGGCCGGCCCTCGGCGCTCTGCGCCGCAGGCCGGCCTGAAGAATCGAACCTGGTTCGGTAATTCGGCGTCGGTAATTCGGCGTCATCGTCGTTCGCGCACCTCGGCCCGTCCGTCGGGGTGGCCGATGACGAGCGCGTGCGCCAGGCCGATGAAGAGGCCGGACTCGACCACGCCCGGGATCATCGCCAGGGCGCGCTCGAGGCCGGCCGGATCCGCGATGCCGCCGGGGAAGCGGCAGTCGAGGATCTCGTTGCCGTTGTCGGTGCGGTAGGACGCGCCGCCCTCGACCACTCGCAGGACCGGCTGGCATCCCAGGTGCGCGAGGGCGCGGCGCACGACCGCTCGCGCGAAGGGCACCACCTCGACCGGGAGCATGAAGCTCGTGCCCAGGCGCTCGACCAGCTTCCCGGGCCCGACCAGGATCACCTCGCGGCGGGTCACGCTGGCCACGACCTTCTCGCGCAGGAGCGCCCCGCCCCCGCCCTTGATCAGATTGAAATCGGGGTCGACCTCGTCCGCCCCGTCCAGGGTCAGGTCGAGCGCCTCGACCTCCTCCAGGCCGACCAGCGGGATTCCCAGGTCCCGGGCCTTGCTCTCGGTGTCCCGGGAGGTCGGGACGCCGCGCACGGCGAGGCCCTCCTCGGCGATGCGCTCGGCGAGCCCCAGGAGCGCGAAGTGGACCGTCGAGCCGGTGCCCAGGCCGAGGCTCATCCCGTCCTCGACCATCTCGGCCGCCCGCCGTCCGGCGATCTCCTTGGGATCGTGCATGCCCCTGGCGGCCTCCCGCCCGGCTCTCCAGCCTCCAGGCCCGGATCCGAAGGGGTGGGGAGGGCCGAATCCTAGGGTCTCGTGCGCACATTAGCCACCTCCACCCGCGGCATTCCATGTCGTAGAATGAGACGCAGTCTCAATTGGGCCCCTCGCTATGACTCGCCTCGACCTCTTGGACCCGGGCGCCGCCGGGCGCCTCGTCGCCATCGGCGGGGATCGCTCCTTCCGCTGCCGGTTGATGGAGCTGGGGCTGTTGCCGGGCACGGCACTGCGGCTGGTGCGGCGGGCGGACATCGGCGGCGTGCTCGAGATCGAGGTGCGCGGCTGCCGGCTGACCGTCCGCCACGGAGAGGCGAGCCAGGTGTGGGTGGAGCGCGCGTCCGGCGCCGAGTGAGCCGGGCCCGGCGCGGATGACGACCACCCTCGCGGCTCGACGCGTCGCCCTCGCCGGCAACCCGAACACCGGCAAGACCACGCTGTTCAACCGCCTCACCGGCGGGCACGGCAAGGTCGGCAACTACCCCGGCGTGACGGTCGAGCGCCAGACCGGGGAGATGCGCCTCTCCGGCGGGCTGCACGCGACCCTCACCGACGTGCCCGGCACGTACAGCCTGTCAGCGCGCAGCGCGGAGGAGCAGATCGCGATCCAGGCGATCGCCGGGCTGCATCCCCTGGAGCGGCCGGACGCGGTGCTGCTCGTGCTCGACTCCACGCAGCTCACGCGCAACCTCTACCTCGCGCTCCAGGTCATCGAGCTCGACCTGCCGCTGGTCATCGCCGTGAACATGGTGGACATGCTCGACGAGCGCGGCCTCTCGCTCGATGCCGCGGCACTCGAGCGCGAGCTGGACGTGCCCACCGTACCGATCTGCGCCTCGAGCGGCCGCAACGTCGACGCTCTGCGCGCGGCGCTGGCGCGGGTCCTGGAAGAGCCGCGCCGGGGCCGGCCAGGGCCGCGCTGGATCCCGGCGAGCCAGGAGCTGATGGAGGACGTGCGCGCCGTCGGCGAGGCGGTTCCCGCGAGCTGGCACCACGGCGAGCCACAGCGGCGGGACGCCCTGGCCCTGTGGGCGCTGCTCTCGCTCGACGAGCAGGACGAGATCGAGGAGGCGCCGGCCGGGCTGCGCTCGATCGTGTTGGCGCGCCGCCAGGCCGCCTCCGCCGCGGGACGCGAGATCGAGGCGGAGGTGATCCAGGGCCGCTATGCCTGGATCGACGGGCGGGCGCCGCTCTTCCTGCGCCAGGGTCCGCTCCCGCGCGCGAGCCGCACCGATCGCGTCGACCGGGTGCTGCTCCACCCGCTTGCCGGCTTCGTCCTCTTCCTGTGCGCGATGGGCGTGGTCTTCCAGTCGCTGTTCAGTTGGGCCGATCCGGCCATCGGCGTGGTCGAGCGGATGTTCGGCGCGCTCGAGGCCTGGGTGCTGGACATCATGCCGCCCGGGATCGCCAGCGACTTCGTCGCCAACGGCCTGATCGAGGGTGTCGGAAGCGTGCTGGTCTTCCTGCCCCAGATCCTGTTGCTCTTCTTCTTCATCGTCCTGATGGAGGACACGGGCTACATGGCGCGCGTCGCCTTCCTGATGGACCGGCTGATGAAGTCGATCGGGCTGCACGGGCGCGCCTTCGTGCCGATGATGTCCGGCTTCGCCTGCGCCGTGCCGGCGATCCTGGCCACGCGGACGATGGAGCGCCGGCGCGATCGCATGCTGACGATGATGGTCATCCCGCTGATGACCTGCTCGGCGCGGCTTCCGGTCTACGCGCTCCTGATCGGGGCCCTGTTCCCGCCCGATCGCATCTTCGGCCTGCTGCCCGTGCAGGGACTGATGATGGTGGGGATGTACGTGTTCAGCACGGTGGTGGCGCTGGTGGCGGCCGCGGTGCTCGGACGCACGTTGTTCAAGGGTCCGCGCGTGCCGCTGCTCCTGGAGATGCCTCCCTACCGCATGCCCCACTGGCCGTCGGTCTTGCGCTCGGTGTGGAGGCGCAGCCAGCTCTTCCTGAGCGAGGCGGGCACCGTGATCCTGGCCTGCACGATCGTCATCTGGGCGCTGCTCAGCTTCCCGCGCGACCGCGCCGTCGAGCAGCGTTACGACGAGCTGCGCACGGCGGCCGTGCAAGCGAGCGGACCGGAGCTCGAGCAGCGGCTGGCCGAGATCGAGGGCGCACGCGAGGGCGCGGCGCTGCGCGCGAGCTACGGTGGGCGGATCGGCCACCTGATCGAACCCGCGATCGCCCCCCTGGGCTTCGACTGGAAGATCGGAATCGGCCTGGTCGGCGCTTTCGTCGCCCGCGAGGTCTTCATCAGCACGATGGGCGTGGTCTACGGCATGGGCGAGGCCGTCGACGAGGAAGCGACGGGCTTGCGCCAGCGCCTGCGCCAGGAAGCCCACGCCGACGGCCGCCCGGTCTACACGCCGCTGGTCGGCTTCTCGCTGATGGTCTTCTTCGCGCTCGCCTGCCAGTGCATGAGCACCCTGGCTGTCGTGCGCCGCGAGACGCGCTCCTGGCGCTGGCCGCTCTTCCTCTTCCTCTACACCGGCGCGCTCGCATGGCTCGCCAGCTTCGCGGTCTACCAGGGCGGCCGGCTCCTGGGCCTCTGAGCCCGCCGTCCGGGTTGACCGGAGTCGAGTTGCAGTTGCGGGGCGGTTTCCCTATGAAACCGCGTTCCCCCCAT
>DATKBQ010000396.1:0-7322 GCA_035546375.1 Planctomycetota bacterium
CGCGACGGCCTTGGTCGCGGCGCTCGTGGGCTTGGCCCTGCTGCTGCCGATCCTGGATCCGGGGAATGCGCGCCGACTCCGCGGTCGCCGCGCCGCGGGGCTGCTCCTCGCCGCCGGCATCTCGCTCGCGTGGCTGGCAAGGATGCTCCCGTGATGCTCCTCGCTGCCGGCTTGACGCTCCTCGCCTCCGCCGCGGCCTCCCAGGATCGCGAGGAGCCCGCGAGCTGCGTCGTGTGCCACGGCGTCGAGGGCCGCGAGCTCGCCGCGAGCGTCCACGCGCGAGCCGGGGTCGGCTGCACGACCTGTCACGGCGGCGTTGAGGGTCCGCTCGAGAAGCAGGCCGCCCACGGCGATGCCCTGAAGCCGCTGCGCGAGCGCGGCACGGCGCTGGAGGCTTGTGGCGGCTGCCACGCGGATCTCGAGCGAATGCGGCTCTTCGGCCTGCGCACCGACCAGCTCGCGCTCTACCGCACCAGCCAGCACGGCCAGAAGCTCACAGCGGACCCCGAGGCGGCGGTGGCGACTTGCGTGAGCTGCCACGGCTCCCACGCTGTCCTGCGCACGAGCGATCCGCGCTCGCCGGCGCACCCCTTCAACCAGGTCCTCACTTGTGGAGAGTGCCACGCGGACGCCGAGCTCATGGCGAGCTACGGCCTCGATCCATCGGTGCCCTCCGCCTACCGCGGCTCGGTCCACGGGCGCGCGCTGATCGACGAGGGCCACATCTCGAGCCCGGCCTGCACCGGCTGCCACGGCTCCCACGGCGCCACGCCACCGCGCGTGGACGAGGTCGGGCGAGTGTGCGGTCACTGCCACTCGCGGGTGCAGGAGCACTTCGAGGAGAGCCCGCACATGGCGGCCGCGGCGCGCGGCGAGATCACAGAGTGCATCTCCTGCCATGGCGACCACGGGATCTCCGAGCCGTCGGCGCAGATGCTCTCGAGCGCCCCGGGCGGCCTGTGCTCGCTGTGCCACCAGGGCGATCCGGAGGTCCTGGCGACCGCGGAAGCGCTGCACGCGGGGCTCGCGGGGCTGGACGAGAAGATCGACGGCACGGCGCTCATGCTCCAGCGTGCAGCCGCGCGCGGGCTGTTCATCGACGAGGAGTCGGGCTACCTCGGAGACGCGCGCGCGCTGCGGGTGCGCGCGGGGGCGGTGACCCACACCCTCTCGCCTCCCGCGCTCTCCGACCTGCTCAACCGCGGCCAGGCGATGGTCCAGGAGACGCAGGAGCGCCTGGAGATCAAGGCGCGGGCCTTCCGCGACCGCAAGATCTTCACGGCCATCTTCTTCGCCGTGGCGGTCGTCCTCGCCCTGGTGCTCCTGACCTATCGGCGCGAGATCCGCGGTGCGTGGCCCGCGAGTGGGCGGCGCGCCGAACGGGGTGCGGACTGACATGCGAACGAGCTGGCGCCGGCGCAGGATCCGCGAGCGGGTGCTGACCCTGGCCGGGACCGCGCTCGTGGTCGGCGTGTTCCTGCTCGCGCTCCTCTCGGTCGGGACCTACGGCACCGTGCAGCACACCGCGCGCTCGGAGTTCTGCAACTCCTGCCACATCATGGAGCCCTACTACGAGTCCTGGCAGGCCTCCAGCCACAAGGACGTGGCCTGCATCGAGTGCCACTACGAACCGGGGGTGCTGGAGACCTTCGAGGGCAAGTTCAAGGCGCTCTCGCAGCTCGCCAAGTACGTGACGCGCACGGCGGGCACCAAGCCCTGGGCCGAGGTCTCGGACCAGAGCTGCATGCGCTCGGGCTGCCACTCCGTGCGGATGCTCGAGGGGCCGGTCGACTTCGGCCGCGTCAAGTTCGACCACCGCCACCACCTGCTCGAGAGCCGCCGCGGCCGCCGGCTGCGCTGCGTGAGTTGCCACTCGCAGATCGTCCAGGGCGAGCACTTCACGGTGAGCGACTCGGTGTGCTTCGCGTGCCACTTCATGCCTGGCCCGGACGGCGAGCGAGTGGATCGCTTGGGGGATTGCTTGCTGTGCCACCGGCCGCCGGAGGAGCCGCTCGAGGTCGCCGGCGCGGTCTTCGACCACGCGGAGTACGTGGCCCGCGGAGTCGGGTGCACCGAGTGCCACGACCCGGCGACCCAGGGACGGGGCACCGTCGGCCGCGAGCGCTGCCAGTCCTGCCACTCGGAGGTGGGCCGCATCCAGCGCATCGACGAGGCGCCGTTCATCCACCAGATCCACGTGACCGACCACAAGGTCGAGTGCTTCGAGTGCCACGACGCGATCCGCCACGGCCTCCTTCCGCTCGAGGCGTCGAAGCCGAGCGACGCGGAAGGCTGCGGTGCGTGCCACGTGAACCCGCACGACGCACCGCGGCTGGTCTACGCCGGGACCGGAGCAGCCGGCGTCGAGGACGATCCGAGCCGCATGTACGAAACGCGCGTGACCTGCCGCGCCTGCCACACCGGGCGCACGGGCTTTCAAGCCGTGGGCGCGCCGAGCGAGCCCCCCGCCGAGACGGCACACCGCGCGCGCGACTTCGGGGGCGCGCACGGCTTCGGACCGCGCTCGACCGTGGCGTCAACGGGCGAAGCCGACTGCATCCACTGCCACGGGACGGGCTTCGACGGCATGCTCAGTGGCTGGCAGGCGGTCGTGGGCGCCCAGATCGACCGGCTTCGCCCGCTGCTCGAGGAGATCGCCCCGCGCGTGCCCTTCGCGGAGGGCGACCTGCTGGGCGCACTGTTCCTCGAGGCGCAGCGCAACCTCGAGCTGATCACCGTCGACGGCTCGCGCGGAGCCCACAACCCGAGCTATGCGCTCGCCGCGCTGCGCGCGAGCGCGGAGCGGCTCGATCGCCTGTTCGCCGAGCTCGAGCCCGCGCGAGGCGTCTCCGCCGCCGAGGGCTTCCCCTTCGTCTCCGCGCACGGCTGCAGCACCTGCCACCTGGACGCCGAGCGCCTGGAGGTCGAGGTCCACGCGCGCCCCTTCTCGCACGAGCGCCACCTGCGCCAGGAGGGGATCGACTGCTCCACCTGCCACGCGATCGACGTGCACGGCGCGCCGTCGTTCCCCCGCCAGGAGTGCGCGAGCTGCCACCACAGCGAAGACGCGCCCTTCGACGCCAGCGAGTGCGGCACGTGTCACGCGGCCCAGTCCGGCATGCTCGCCGGTAAGCTACTGGGTTTCGAGGGCGAGCCCGATCCGATGGCCGATCTCGGCTGCAGCGCTTGCCACGGCGAACCTCCCGAGATCTTCCGTCCCAAGCCCGCCCTGTGCGTCTTGTGTCACGAGCCCGGCTACGACGCGATGCAGGGCCAGTGGCAGACGCGGACCGCCGAGCTGGAGGCGCAGCTGCGAAGGACGCTTGCCCAATCCGCTGGCGAGTCGAGCGCCGAGGCGCGCGAAGTGGCGCGCCGCGCGCTCCAAGCCATCGACCGCGACGGCAGCCTCGGCGTGCACAACCCCAAGTTGACCCATCTGCTGCTGGAACGGGCGCTGCAAGCATTGCGCGGAGAGTAGGCCGGATGGTTCCAAGGGACGACCGGGGGAGGCGGCGCAAGTCCCGCATCCCATTGGGGTTACATCGGAATGGCGGGCGCCCCCTTGGCAAGCCTGGGCGCAATGGATGGAGAATGGGTGCCGGCGGCGAGGCGCCGGAGCGGTTCCTGCGCGCGGCCCGCCGACCCACGAGGAGCCACGAACATGGCACAGAATCCGAATCCGCCCCCGAGACCGGGCGGCAAGCCGAATCCTCCGCCCTCGAATCCGCAGCCGGGCAAGCCGGGTGGCAACCCGCCGGGCAAGACCGCGAGACCGCAGTCGCAACCGCCCAAGCAGGCTCCGCCGCCGCCCAAGCGCTAGCGCGGGACACCGAGCCCCCGCGAAAGGGAGCCGCCGGGCGCGCTCGTCGCGCCCGGCGGCGCTTCATTCTCGACGGCGCGAGCGGCGCGGCCGGCCAGCGGTTCAACGCGTCATCGAGCTCGCCGGTGAACTCGGGCGCCGCAAGGCGCCCTCCGGCTGCGAGTGGAACTCGCCGAGCATGATCGGCGTCGCCACCTTGACCATCAGCGTGAAGAGCAAGGAGCCCACCGCGAAGATGCCGCAGGCGATCCAGATCTCGTTGGCGGAGGGGAAGTACTCGTAGATCTCCCCCAGCGTGTCCGGCGTGAGGCCGGGGATCACCAGGCCCATGCCCTTCTCCAGATACACGCCGGCGTAGATCAGGACACAGCCCAGGTTCAAGGTGACGACGTTGCGGCGCGTCCTCGGCACCAGAAACAAGACGAAGGCCGCGATCGAGCAGGCGACCGACAGCCACATCCAGGCGACGATCGAGTCGTGGCCGTCGACGCCCGTGAACATGTACTGCATGTGGATCAGATGCTCGGTCGCGGAGTAGTACTCCTTGAACACCTCGGCCGCGAGCAGGAACAGGTTGATGAACATGGCGTAGGCCATCAGCTCGGCCACCTTCCAGATCGCGGCGTCCTGGATCTCGAAGCGCGTGAAGCGCCGCAGTAGCTGCATCAGGATCAGGAGCACGGCCGGGCCCGAGCAGAAGGCCGAGGCCAGGAAGCGCGGCGCAAGGATGGCGCTGTTCCAGAACGGACGCGCGGGCATGCCGTTGTAGAGGAACGCGGTCACGGTGTGGATCGCGATCGCGGCCGGGATCGAGATCAGGACCAGCGGGAGGAAGAAGCGCTTGTCGGGCTTCGCGCGCCGGTAGAGCGTGAACAAGAGGTATGTGACGATGACCACGTTGAGCGCCAGGTAGGCGTTCAGGACCACCACGTCCCACGCCAGGAGCGAGTGCGGCAGGTTCAGGTGCCCCAGGCCGGGCACCAGGTGCCACAGCCGGTCGGGCCGCCCGACGTCGACGGTGACGAACAGGCCGCACATGACGATCGCGGCGATCGCCAAGAGCTCGCCCAGGATCACCACCTCCTTGATCGGCTTCCAGTCGTAGACGTAGGCCGGGATCACGAGCAGCACGGCGGCCGCGGCCACGCCCACCAGGAACGTGAAGTTCCCGATGAAGAAGGCCCAGGAGACCTGGTCGCGCATGCTCGTCGTCACCAGCCCTTCGCGGAGCTGATTCGCGTAGGCCACCGCCCCCGCGGCGATCAAGGCCACGAGGAAGCTCACCCACAGCCAGTAGAGCCGGCTGCCGCGCAGCGTGAGGCGCAGGCTGCCGCCGGCGAAGCGCGTGAAGAGCTGGAGCATGGGCGGCTCGGCGTCCGGCTAGAGTCCGTAGAAGTAGAAGAAGCGCGGGCGCGTGTTCAGCTCGTTCTTGAGCACGAAGACGCGCTTGTTCTCGAGGATGTAGCGCACCTCGCTCGCGGGGTCGCGCAGGTCGCCGAACTTGCGCGCTCCGACCGGGCACACCTCCACGCAGGCCGGGTAGAGCCCCTTGCGCACGCGCTGGATGCAGAAGGTGCACTTCTCGACCACGCCCTTCGGGCGCGGGCGGTTCCCGAGGTAGTGCATCTCGGCGTTCAGCTCGCCGGAGGGGATCCGCGGGTCGCTCCAGTTGAAGTGGCGCGCGCCGTAGGGGCAGGACGACATGCAGCACCGGCAGCCGATGCACCAGTCGTAGTCGATGACCACGATGCCGTCGGGCTCCTTCCACGTGGCCCCCACCGGGCAGGACTTGACGCAGGAGGGCTTTTCGCACTGCTGGCACGCGACCGGCAGGTAGAAGTGTCCCGGCCGCGGCACCGCCTCGGCGTCGTAGTAGGCGTTCGCCCCGGCGAAGTCGATCCCGCGCTGCTTCTCCATCTCGAGCACGCGGATCCAGTGCACCTGGGGGTCGCGGCTCTGGTTGTTCTCGTCGACGCAGGCGTAGACGCAGCGCCGGCAGCCGACGCAGCGCGAGATGTCGAGGGCGTAGCCGAACTCGACCCCCGGCCGAGCGGGCTCCGCGCCGACCCGCACCTCCTTGCCGTAGGTCTGCGAGTGCTCGCGCTCGAGGTCGGCCAGGATCCTCGTCACCTCCTCGGCCGACAGCTCCTTGAACCGGTCGCGGAAGAACGACGTGTGGGTGAAGTCGGCGCAGGAGCCCGCCGCCGCCGCGGCGCAGCCCGCGAGCGCGCACAGGAGCTCGCGCCTGGAGAGGACGCCCTCGCTCACCGTCCGCTCTCCCATGCGCCGATCTCCTCCGGACGCAGCGGCGGCGGCTCCGGCTGGATGGGCGCGAAGCGCGGCGAGTGCGCGTTGTGGCAGTTGACGCACAGCAGGTAGCGCTTCTCGCCGTCCCAGCTGCCCGTGCGCCGGCCGTGCACCCCCGCGCGCCAGTCGCGGTACTTGTCCCCGTGGCACTGGCCGCACAGGCGGTAGCTCTCGGAGAAGTCGATCCGCTCGCCGCTGGCGAGGTGGAGCTGGTCGCGGTCCTCCGCCGAGTGGCAGTCGAGGCACCAGCGATTCCCCTCGTCGTGGCGCAGAACGATCTCCTGGTGCGCCGCGCGCATCGGCCTGCGCGTCGTGTTGACCTCGATCTCGGGATCGTGGCAGTCCGAGCAGGGGAACGCTCCCTCCGTGAACGGAGGCGGCGGGACCTCGAAGTCGGTCGGCTCGGGTGCCGCGGGCGCGGGCTCCCCGGGCGCCTGGCCGAAGTGCGGCCGACCGTGGGAAGGCTCGCAGGCGCCGGCGAGGAGCGCCAGCACGAGCGCAGCGGGTGCCGCCGTCGGAGGGCGACGCCGTCCGGCGCGGAGAGCAGCGCCGTCACCCCGTCCAGGCGGCGGGCTACCCAACCTCGTGCATCTCATCTTCGAGGTGGAACTTCTCGATCCGGTAGCGGATCTGGTCGCGGTTCATGCCGAGCAGGGCCGCGGCGCGCGTGCGGTTCCCGCGCGAGCGCTCCAGGGCCTGGGCGACGAGGTCGCGCTCCAGCTCCTCGAGCACCAGGCCGCGCGGGGGCAGGCGGAACGCGCCGCCGCCGGCTCCGCCCTCGGCGGGGCGCGGCGTGCGGATCTCCGAGGGCAGGTCGCGCGCGCCGACCTTCCGGCCCTCCATGAGCAGCACCGCTCGCTCGATCGCGTTGCGCAGCTCGCGCACGTTGCCTGGCCAGCCGTAGCCCTCGAGCAGCTCGGCCGCCGCCGGCTCGATCTCGAGCACGCGCTTGTGGAACTCGCGCTCGAAGTGGCGCACGAAGGACTCCGCCAGCGGCAGGATGTCCTCGCGCCGCTCGCGCAGGGGCGGGATCTCGATCGGGATGACGCGCAGGCGGAAGTACAGGTCGCTGCGGAAGCGCCCCTCCTCCACCTCGCGCGCCAGGTCCTTGTTCGTGGCGGCGACGATGCGCACGGACACGCGGATGTCGCGCGTGCCGCCGACGCGCCGGAAGGCCTTGTCCTCGAGCACGCGC
>DATKBQ010000397.1:0-2210 GCA_035546375.1 Planctomycetota bacterium
GATGTTCCAGATCGTGGACGACCTGCTCGACGTGACCCAGTCGACCGAGCACCTGGGCAAGACCGCGCGCAAGGACGAGCGGCAGGCCAAGCTGACCTACCCGGCGCTGGTCGGGATCGAGGGGAGCCTCGAGGAGGTCGAGCGGCTCCGCGGCGAGGCCCTCGCGCAGATCGAGCCGTTCGGCGCCCGCGCCCGGCCGCTGGCCGAGCTGTGCGAGCGCTTGGCAGCGAGGACCCGATGAGCGAGCCGCTGCTCCCCGGGATCCAGGACCCCGCCGACCTGCGCCGGCTCTCCGTCGAGGAGCTGGAGCGCCTGGCGGGCGAGATCCGCCACGCGATCTGCGAGCAGGTCTCGAGGAGCGGCGGCCACTTCGCCCCCAACCTGGGCGTGGTCGAGCTGACGATCGCGCTTCACTACGTCTTCGACTTCTCGAGCGACCGGCTGCTCTTCGACGTCGGCCACCAGTGCTACCCGCACAAGCTCGTGACCGGCCGCCAGGAGCTCTTTCCGAAGCTACGCCAGCGCGAGGGCATGGCCGGGTTCCCCGAGCCGCGCGAGTCGCCCTACGACCTCTTCAGCGTCGGCCACGCCGGCACGGCGATCTCGACCGCGGTCGGCATGGCGCGCGCGGACTCGCTGCTCGGCCGCTCCGACCGCCGCGTGGTCGCGCTCGTCGGCGACGCCTCGATCGTGAACGGCGTCGCGATGGAAGGACTGAACAACGCGGGCACGCTCCAGCGCCAGTTCCTGGTGGTGCTCAACGACAACGGGATGTCGATCGCCAAGCCCCAGGGGGGCCTCGCGAAGTCCTTCGACCGCATCCGCGTCAACCCGCGCTACGGCGAGCTGAAGCGCCGCGCCAAGCGCGTGCTCGACCGCCTGCCCGGGGGCGGCGCGCTGGAGGAGCTGTACCACCGCTCGAGCGAGGCGCTCAAGGCGCTGGTCTACGCCGATCACTTCTTCGAGCCTTTCGGGCTCCTGTGCATCGGCCCGACCGACGGGCACGACCTGCGCGCCCTGATCGAGGTCTTCCGCGAGGTCAAGGACGTCGACCGCCCCGTGCTCGTGCACGTCAAGACGGTCAAGGGCAAGGGCTTCGACTTCAGCGCGCTCGACCCGACCACCTTTCACTCGCCCAAGCCCTTCACGATCGCCGGCTGCCGCGTCGAGCTGGCGAAGGGCGGCCGCTCCTTCACCAGCGCCTACGCCGACGCGATGGTCGATCTGATGGAGCGCGACGAGCGCGTCTTCGCGGTCACCGCGGCGATGCCCGACGGCACCGGGCTGGCGAAGGTCATGCAGCACTTCCCCGAGCGCACGCTGGACACGGGGATCTGCGAGAGCCACGCGATGGACATGTGCGCGGGGATGGCCAAGGCCGGGCTGAAGCCGTTCTTCGCCGTGTACTCGACCTTCGCCCAGCGCGCCCTCGACCAGGTCTTCCAGGAGGTGGCGCTCCAGGGCTTGCCGGTGCGCGTGTGCATGGACCGCGCCGGCTACGTCGGCGGCGACGGGGCCGTGCACCACGGCTTCATGGACGTGTCGATGTTCCGCGCGCTGCCGGGGGCGGTGCTGCTCGCCCCCTGCGACGAGCCGAGCCTGCGCGCCGCCCTCGCGTTCATGGCCGGGCACGAGGCCGGACCGAGCTTCGTGCGCTACCCGCGCGACAACGTCTGCGACCGCCCGCTGCTCGACCCGGCCCCGCCCTTCGAGCTCGGCCGCGCCGTGGAGGTGCGCCGCGCCCGCGGCAAGCAGCCCCAGCTCGCGATCCTGGCCTACGGGACGCCGGTGTACCTCGCGTTGGATGCGCTGCTCGCGCTCGAGGCCCGCGGCTACGACATCGCGCTCTACGATGCGCGCTTCGCCAAGCCGGTCGACTCCGAGCTCCTGCGCACGCTCCTCTCGCGCCGCGTGCCGCTGGTGACCCTCGAGGACCATGCGCTGGCCGGCGGCTTCGGCAGCGCCGTGCTCGAGACGGCGAACGAGCTGCGCCTGCCGACGGAGGGCATCGCGCGCCTGGGCATGCCCGACCGCTGGGTGTACCAGGCGAGCCGCTCGATCCAGCTGGCCGAGGTCGGGCTCGATGCCGCCGGGGTGGAGCGCAGCCTGGAGAGGATCCTGGACGAGATGAAGATCGCCCCGCGCCGCAAGGTGGAGCCGAAGCCGCAGCTCGCGAGCACGCCGCGCGCGAGCACGGCGGGGTGAGGGGA
>DATKBQ010000398.1:0-2862 GCA_035546375.1 Planctomycetota bacterium
CGCGGCGCCGCGCGTCCCGCACGGCGCCCGCGTCCCGGGGGAGCTCTCCCGCGAGGTGGTCGACTGGGTGGCGCAGATCTTGCTCGAGACCTCGGACCCGGTGTACGGGGGCTGGGGCAGCCAGCACAAGTTCCCGCACCCGGAGGCGATCGACTTCGCGCTGATCCGCTGGTCGCAGACCGGGGACGAGTCCATGCGCAAGCTGGTGGTGCGCACGCTGCGCCACATGCAGCAGGGCGAGATCCACGACCGCGTCGGGGGCGGCTTCTATCGCTACGCGACGGCGCCGGACTGGAGCGGACCGCACCACGAGAAGGTGCTCGACAGCAACGCGCATCGGCTGTTCGCGTACCTGGAGGCGTATCAGGCGCTGGGCGAGGAGTCCTTCCGCGAGACCGCGCAGGGGATCCTGCGCTGGATGAGCGAGGTCCTGCTCGACGAGGCGACCGGCGCCTTCCGCGGCAGCCAGGACGCGGATGCGGTGCACGCGCGCATCGCGACGGTGGCGGGGCGCGCCGAGCACGGCGCTCCGGAGTGCGACCCGACGATCTTCACGAGCTGGAACGCGATCGCCGTGTCGACGCTCTTCAAGGCGGCGAGCGTTTTGCACGAGGATCGCTGGCGGGAGCAGGCCCTGCGGACGCTCGACTTCCTGATGGAGGAGATGTTCGACGAGCGGCAGGGCATGTACCACTACTGGGACGGCACGTACCACCTGCCGGGGCTCTTGAGCGACCAGGCGTACACGCTCCGGGCGCTGATCGACGCGGTGCAGCACGCGGGTGGAGCGCGCTACCTCGAGCTGGGCCAAGCGCTGGCGGGGCTCGCGATCGAGAGCTTGCGCAGCGAGGGCGGCGGGTTCTTCGACACGCGCCACGACCCGGGTGCCCGCGGGGGGCTGCGGCGTCGGGATCGGTCGATCCTGGAAAACTCGGTGATGGCCGAGGCGCTGTTGCGGCTCTCGCTCCTGACGCGGGACGGCGATTACGCGGACACGGCGCGCGAGACGCTGGTGTCGTTCCTGGGCGACTACAAGCGCTACGGGCACTTCGTCGCCGGGTACGCGCGGGCCGTGGACTTGGCGCTGAACCCGCCGGTGCACGTGACGATCGTCGGGCCGGCGGAGCGGGCGGACACGCGCGCGCTGCGCGCGGCGGCGCTGGCGCCGTACGTGGCGAGCCGGGTGGTGCAGGTGATCGATCCGGCGGAGCAGCCGGGGCTCCTGGAGAGATGCGCGCTGCCGGCCGGGAACGGCGGGTCGAAGGCGTACGTGCAGCGCGGGCGGGAGAGCTACGCGGAAACCGGCGATCCGGTGCGGCTGCCGGTCGTGATGGCGCGGATCGAGCACGGCGGCTAGCGCCGCGCTGCGCGGGAGCGACCGTCAGCCCGGAGCGGGCCCGCCCTTGAAGTGCGGCAGGAGGGTCGGCGCGAGCTTCTTGTAGAGCAGCGCCGTCGCGCGCACGTCGCGCAGGCAGTACTCGCCGATGTCCTCGATGCGGCCTTCGCGGTAGGCGCGAGCGACCTGGCTCCCGTCGATCCCGCCCTTGGGACTCTCGATGTCGAAGCGCCGGCACCAGTAGTCGAGCGAGTAGTTCTCGCGCGTGGTGCCGTGGAAGTTGAAGACCTCCATCAGGTCGCAGTGGGAGGAGATGTCGTAGCGGTAGGGCAGGAGGTTCACGCTCGGCCGGATGCCGAGCTGGGCCGAGCGCGTCATCAGGACGGGCCCGTCGTAGGTCCGGCCGTTGTAGGTCACCAGGCGACAGGGCCGCTGCGGGGCGCGCCCGACGACCTCCCAGAAGGCCTGGATGAGCTCCGCCTCGCTCCCGCGCTGGATCTTGGAGTGCGCGACCTTCTCCCACTCGCGGGCCGGCGAGCTCTGGCCCTCCAGCAGGAGCATCCCGCGGTCGTCCTCGACGAGCCACATGCCGATGGCGATGACCTTTCCCAGTCCGAAGAAGAGCGCGGTGCGCTCGCTGACCGACTCGCGGTCCTCGGGGGTGCGCGCGCGGGAGAGCAGGTAGCCGCGGGTGATCTCGTCGACCTCCTCCCAGGGGAAGCCGGCGACCTCGATGTCGAAGGCGATGGTGGGCATGCGGCGCGCTCGTGCAAAGTATAGGCCACGCGGAGGGCGCCCGGATCCCTTCGCGAGGACCTGCACAGCAGTTGATCACCGGCACGCCGGCTCCCGAGGCCGACAGGAGCTTCCGACATCGGGAGTCCGCGCGGGGGTTGGCTTCGCTCGAGATCGCCGGCGATTCGATCTTGCGCGATCGAGCGATCTGGCGGTACCCTCGGCTCGAGCGTCCAGCGTCAGCCCCCCGGCGATCTGGAAGAGCTCGCATCGGATGCCGGGGAAAGGCTGGGGATGCTCTCCAACCTCATTCTCCCCCCATGACAGGAGAGTCAGCATCATGAAGAGACTCCTTGCATTGATCCCCGCGGTCGCCCTGTGTGCGGCCGCCTCGGCCCAGGTCGTGCCGATCGGACCGTTCACGGGAACGGCATCGGAAGGCTTCGAGGCCTCGACGACGGGCCAATTCACCCCCTGCATCTCCCCCCGCCCCTTCAACAACACCGCCGACCTCTGCACCCCCGGCTTCAGCGGCGCGCACGTGACCGGCGGCTGGGGGTTCATGTGCAGCCTGCCTCCCCACAGCGGCAGCCGGCTGTACGGCAGCGCGAACGGGCCCTCCGAGTGGACCTTCGATTCCCCGGCCCAGCGCTTCGGCGGCTACTTCGCCACGAACTCGGGCACGGCGGACGCGACGGTCGAGTTCTACAACTCCGCCGGCACCCTGGTCGACACCGAGATCGCGAGCGTTCCTGCCAACTGCACGTGGGTGTGGAACGGCTGGCAATCCA
>DATKBQ010000399.1:0-3812 GCA_035546375.1 Planctomycetota bacterium
GGGCCGGCCGCGTGAGGCCTCCTCCCGGCGCGGAGAGAACGAGTACTGAGCCAGCCCGGCAGACAGGTTCAGACGCGTCCAGGGAGCGACGGGCAAGAAACCACCCCAGACCGATCGACGCGCCGCGCCCAGCGGCGCGGCTGGGGTCAGTCGCGTACCCCGGCCTCCTCGAGCCGGCGGTCGACGTCGTAGGCGGCGCTGATCAAGGACAGGTGCGTGAAGGCCTGCGGGAAGTTGCCCAGCTGCTCGCCCCGCCAGCCCAGCTCCTCGGCGTACAGCCCGAGGTGGTTGGCGTAGCCGAGCATCTTCTCGAGCACCAGCCGCGCCTGGCGCAGGTCGCCCTCGCGCGAGAGGCACTCGACGTACCAGAAGGTGCACATGTTGAAGGTGCCCTCGGTGCCGAAGAGGCCGTCGTCGAAGTCCTTCCCGGTCCGGTAGCGGTGGACCAGGGAGTCCTCGACCAGCCGCTCCTCGACCGCGCGCAGGGTCGAGCGCCAGCGCGGGTCGCGCGGGGCGACGAAGCGCATCAGCGGGAGCAGGAGGCACGAGGCGTCCATCGTCTCGCTCCCCGGGCGCTGCACGAAGGCGCCCATCTTCTCGTTCCAGAAGCGGGCGTAGACGTCGCCGTAGATCTCGTCGCGCACCGAGCGCCAGCGCTCGATCGGCCCGGGCCGGGAGCCGCGGCGCGCCATGCGCAGCGCGCGGTCGATGGCCACCCAGCACATGACCCGCGAGTGCAGGAACTCGTGCGGCTCGCCGCGCGACTCCCAAATCCCCAGGTCCTTCTGGCGCCAGTTCTCGCACACCCAGTCGGTGTAGCCCGACACCTGCAGCCACAAGTCGTGGGAGATCGGCTCGCCGAACTTGTCGTAGAGGTAGACCGAGTCGAGCAGCTCGCCGTATATGTCGAGCTGGAGCTGTTGGTAGGCCCCGTTGCCGATGCGCACCGGCTGCGAGCCCATGTAGCCTTCGAAGTGGTCCAGGTGCTCCTCGCGCAGGTCCTCGCGCCCATTCAGGCCGTACATGATCTGCAGCGGGCGCCCGGGAGTGGCGGCGCAGCAGCGCTCCGACAGCCAGGCGATGAAGTCGCCGGCCTCCTGGGTGTAGCCCAGGCGGATCAGCGCGTAGAGCGTGAACGAGGCGTCGCGGATCCAGGTGTAGCGGTAGTCCCAGTTGCGCTCCCCGCCGATCACCTCCGGCAGGCCGAAGGTCGGCGCCGCCACGAGCGACCCATAGCGGGCCGAGAAGAGCAGCTTCAGGGTCAGGGCCGAGCGCTGCACCATCTCGCGCCAGCGGCCCTCGTACTTGCAGCGCCCGATCCAGGCGTGCCAGAAGTTCATGGTCTGCTTGAAGGCGTCGGCGACGAAGTGCTCGGCGTGCGAGATCGAGGGCTCGCTCGTCGCGAGCTCGAGCACGAACTCGGCGGTCTGGTCGGCGCCCAGCGTGAACTCCGCTTGCGCCGCGCCGCCCTGGATCCGCAGCGGGACCGAGCTGCGCAGGCGCAGCGCGAGGCCGTCCGGGCCGTCGCTCTTGAAGACCACGCCGCCCTCGACGCGCTCGACGGTCTTGCCGGCGCGGCCGTAATCGAAGCGCGGGTCGCACACCAGGCGGTAGCGCACCTCTCCGCGCACGGTCTTCGCGCGGCGCACCAGGTTGTGCGCCATCCCCAGGGCCTCCACGGGCATGAAGTCGGAGATCTCCGCCAGCCCGTCCTCGGCCAGGAAGCGCGTGAGCAGCATGCAGGTGTCGGGCAGGTAGAGCTGCTTGTGCTCCGCCCGCTCGAGCACCGGCGCGATCTGGAAGTGGCCTCCCTTGCGCGCATCCAGCAGGGCGGCGAACACGCTCGGCGAGTCGAAGTCGGGGAAGCACATGAAGTCGATCGAGCCGTCCAGGCCGACCAGCGCGACGGTGTTCAAATCGCCGATCACCCCGTAGTCGCCGATCGGGTCGTAGCCGCGCGGGACGCGCCGCACGCGGGCGCCCGCGTGGCCTTGCTCGCGCTCCGCTTGCGACGGTCGCTCGTGCGGGGCACGCGGCCCGCGGCGGCGCTCAGGCGAGGTCGCCATCGAAGACCACGATATCCTTGATGCCTCGCTTGGGCCCGCACGCGGGTGCGGCCGCCTCCTGGAGCGCGTGGCGGCCGGTGAACAGGGCGCGCACCGCGGAGGGCCAGCGCGCGAGGAAGAGCGCCAGATCGGCGGCGGCCGCCTCGTAGTCACGGCGTCCGGCGTTCACCGTGCCGAGCGCGACCTGGTTGGAGAGCACCAGGTTGCGCAGGATCCGCGAGGCGGGCAGCTCGATCGGCGGGCGCTGCGCCGGCACTCCGGCGAACACGAAGATGCCGTTCGCGGCGAGCTGCGTCAGCACGCCGAAGCCGAGCTCGGCGGAGCCGGTGGCCTCGTAGACGAGGTCGAGGGGCCCGATCTCCCGCGACAGCTCGCCGATCGGAACGTCGCCGGAGGCGAGGTAGCGCGCGCCGACCTGGCGCGCGAGGACGGCGTTCGGGCTCGAGGCCGGCTCCCGCGAGTAGACGGCCAGCTCGAAGCCCTCGACCGCGAGCGCCATCGCCCCGAGCAGTCCCACCGGGCCGGCGCCGAGCACCAGCGCGCGGTGGCAGCGCGCGCCGCTCCCGCGGCCGTCCAGGTCGATCCCGCCGCGCGCCGATGAATTGGCGCGCTGAAGCGCGCCCGGGGGCCGCAGGTGGCGGCACTCCCACGGCAGGCGGGACTGCACCGTCCAGACCTGGTGCAAGGCCTTCTCCGCGATCGAGAGCGGCTCGGTCAGCACTCCCGCCAAGCCCAGCGAGGCGGGCACTTGCACGAGGAAGCGTTGATCGTCGACGGCTTCGCGACGGAGGTAGCCGTGCAGCTCCTTGATGCCGCGCTCGAGGAAGTCGCCGGTCGAGCAGAAATCCTGCCGTCCCGACCGGCAGGGCGCGCAGCCCGGATGCGGGCACGGTCGGCGAACGATCGGCACCACGCGGTCGCCGGGAGCGAGCGAGTGCACGCCGCTCGCCACCTCGACCACCTCGGCCAGCGCCTCGTGGCCGAGCACCAGGTGGTCGGACCCGCGCGGCGCGCGGCCGTGCTCGAAGTTGCAGATTTCCCGGTCGGTGCCGCACAGGCCGACCGCCAGGGAGCGCAGCCGCACGGAGGTGGGCGAGGTCAGCGCCGGCTCGGGCTCCTCGACCAGGGCCGTGCGCCGCTCCTCGGGAAAGACCGCGAAAGCCAGCATGGTCCGGCCGGCGCTATACGAGCCGCCTCGGCTCCATTCGCGCGCGGAAGCCCGGGTAAGCGAGATGTACGAGTGCAGTGCTCGCAGGACGCCGCTCCCCCACGCGTGGGACCCTGCTGGGCCGATGCGTAGCGAGCCTCCACTTCCTCGCGACCGCGTGCGAGTGCTGCTCCTGCTCGCGCTCGTGCTGGCTGCGAGCCTGATCTGGCGCGTGCATCCTTGGTACGACGGCGAGGCGGACTCGTCGCTCTACAGCGACTCGACCGCGATGTTCCACGCCGACTAGGGCGATTCCGCTTCGCCGTTCCTGGGCTGGAAGGCGATCGCCAGGCGCGTGCCCAAGCGCGCCGAGCAGGTCCTGCTGTCGCTCGGGAACCGCCTGGACTCGGTCGAGCGCGGCCCGGCAGCTTGGGTCATCGGCGGAGCGCTGCTCGCCGCCTCGCTCGCGAGCTTCGCGCTGCGGCGCGAGCCGCGCGACGCGTTCGTGCTCGCCAACGCCGCGCTGCTCTTCGTCTACTTCGATTTCGCGAGACGCCTGACCCTTCCGATCTTCGTGCTCTCGATCGCGTCAGCCGCGG
>DATKBQ010000400.1:0-2137 GCA_035546375.1 Planctomycetota bacterium
GGAAGGACCGCCACATTGAAGAAGGTGGCGGTCGCGGGCGCCGGCCTGATGGGCGCGCAGATCGGGGCCGAGTACGCGCTCGCGGGCCACGACGTCGTGCTGATCACGCGATCCCCGGAGAGCGCCAAGGCGGCACTCGGACGCGCCCACGCGGCGATCCGCGGGCTCATGGCCCACGGGCTTGTCGCCGTGGCCCGCGGCGAGGCCGCGCTGCCGCGCCTCCGCACATCCACGGACCTCATGGCCGCCTGCGCGGACCGCGACGTCATCATCGAATCGGTCGCCGAGGACCTCGGGGCGAAGGCCGATGTCCTGGATGCCGCGGCGCGCAGCGCGCCGGGCGCGAGCCTCTGCTCGAACACGTCGTCGATCCCGATCGGAACACTGGGCGTGGCCGCACGCGCGCCGGAGCGGACGCTCGGCACGCACTACGCGAACCCGGCCATCCTCATGCCGGCTGTGGAAGTGATCCCCGGCGCGCGCACCGAGCGTCGCCACGTCGAGACGATCGTCGGGCTGCTCCGGGACATGGGTAAGGAGCCGATCCTCGCGCCCGACGTCCCCGGATTCCTCTGGAACCGCCTCCAGTTCGCTCTCTTGCGGGAGGCGGCGCGCCTGGTGACCGAGCACGGCGTCAGCCCCGAAGACGTGGACGCCGCGGTGAAGCGCGGCATCGGCCGGCGCTGGAGCCTGATCGGCCCGTTCGAGACGATGGCGCTCGGCGGGCGCGAGACGTTCATCAAGATCGCGCGGATGCTGTTCACCGAGGTCGGCAAGGACGTGGACCCCGAGGCCCTGGCGCGGATCGAGCTGCCCGCTGCCGAGACACTGCGCACGCTCGCGACGGAGCGCGACGCGGAGCTGATGCGCTGGCGCAAGCGCGATCTTGAGGCCGAGTAAAAGGGCTCCGAGCGAGGATCCGGCTTAGCGGACTAGATCATTGCGGGGCGGCGACCCAGCCCGGACCGGGACGGGAGAGGCGGCCCGAGAGCACGAGGCGGTCCACGGCGCCGGAAGTCACCGGCCAGCTGAACCAGGACTTGATCTCCTCCTGGTGCGTCACGACCGTCGCGCGCACGCCGAGCACCACCAGGTCCTCTAGCGACGCCGCCGCCGAGGCCTTGCGGCGCTGCGTGAACACCTGATCCCAGCGCGCGAGCGTGCTGGAGTGGCGGTGCCCGGGCTCGAGCGCGACCGGGACGAGGGTCTCCTTCGCAACGACCGCACCGGAGGCCTCGAGCTTCTCGCGCGCCGAGCGCAGCGCGCGCGCCTCGAGGCCCAGCTCGCTCTTGAGATCGTCGACCGTCGTCGGTCCGGCGACCGCTAGGTGGCGCACCACAGCGGCGGCGTCCGGCCCCAGCTCGCCGTCGGCCGCGCGCGCCAGCGACTCGCGGCAGAGCGGATCGGCGATCGCCGCCGCCTCGCGCGAGAGGAACAGGAGCTTCCCCTTATGCACTTTGGGCGTGAACACGCCCGGCTTGCCCGCGAGCTCGCCTCCCCAGCGCCACTTGGTCTTGGGCCACGACCCGAAGCCGGCCTTGCCCGGCGCGTAGGCCTCCTCGTGGGTCGCGCCGAAGAGGCTCGGCAGCGAGGAATCGGCGACCAGGGTCAACAGGCGTCGGTCGCGGAGGAACGCCTCGGCCTCATCGATGGTCCCGAGAGCCCGCTCGGATGTCAGCCGGCATAGGCGGATGCGCTCCGTCCGGAGCTCGGCGAGAGTGGCCACGCCGGTCTGTGTACTCCAGCGGCGCGCCGTGCGCCAACTGGACCGCCCTCTAGCGGGTTCGCATCCAGCGCTCCGCGCCGAGCACCAGCGCGAGGATCAGGCCCACGAGGAGCAGCTCGGACCACCCGCCGCGAGCCACAGCGGGCTGCAGGACCACTAAATAGAGCGCGAGGGCGAGCACCGCGGCCGCCAGCACCATGAAGACGGAGCGCCCGCTCATGCTCATCTGTCCGACGGCGCCGCCGGCTCCTTCGCTCCTATCTGCGTCGGCCGCTGCCCGAAGAGCCGGCGCTTGGCCCAGGCGAGCGGGTCGTAGAACTCGGTCACGACGCGCTCCTTCAGCGGGATGATCGCGTTGTCCGTGATCTTGATGGACTCGGGGCAGACCTCCGTGCAGCACTTGGTGATGTT
>DATKBQ010000401.1:0-3105 GCA_035546375.1 Planctomycetota bacterium
GGCGCCGGTCCAGAAGCTCTTCACGATCGGCCCGATGTTCCGCTACGAGCGGCCCCAGAAGGGGCGCGAGCGCCAGTTCACCCAGTTCGACGTCGAGATGCTCGGCAGCCTCGACCCGCGCCTGGACGCGGAGGCGGTCCACATGGCGGCGCGCTTCTTCGAGGAGCTGGGCCTGCGCGGCCTCGAGGTGCGCTTGAACTCCATGGGCGACGGCGACGACCGCGACCGCTACCGCGAGGCGGTGCGGGCCTTCGTGGAGCCCCAGTTGGCCCTGCGCTGCGAGCTGTGCCGCGAGCGCTTCGGCCGCAACGTCCTGCGCGTGCTCGACTGCAAGAACGACGCGTGCCGGCGGCTCAACGAGGGCGCGCCGCGGCTGATCGACTTCCTCTCGGAGGAGAACGGCGCGCACTTCGAGGGCGTGCGCGCGCACCTGGCGGACCTCGGCCGCGAGAGCATCGTCGACTCGCGGATCGTGCGCGGCCTCGACTACTACACGCGCACCGTGTTCGAGCTGCACCACCCGCCGCTCGGCGCGCGCAGCGCCCTGTGCGGCGGCGGGCGCTACGACCACCTGGTGCGCGACCTGGGCGGACCCGACCTCGGCGCCGTCGGCTTCGCGATCGGCTTCACGCCGACCCTGATCGCGCTCGGGGAGCTGGGCCTCCTCGAAGGCCTCGCGGCGCGGCCCGCGGACGCCTACGTGGTCGCGGCCGATCCGTCGGCGGCGGCCGAGGTGCTGCGCCTCGCCGACGAGCTGCGCCGCGCCGGGATCTCGGCGGCCTACGACAGTGAGGGAAGGAGCCTGAAGGCCCAGATGAAGGCCGCGAACGCCGGCGGGCACCCATTGGCCTTGATCCTGGGGCCCGACGAGCTGCGCGCGGGCACTGTGCAGCTCAAGCGCATGGCGAGCGGCGAGCAAGCGGCGGTTCCCCGCGGCGAGGTCGCCGCGAGGGCGCGCGCCGCGCTCGGCTCGTGAAGGCGCCGGTGGGGGGACGGGCCGAAGAGCGCGACCTCGGCGCGGTGCGGCGCCTGGGGCTCTACGGCGGCTCCTTCGATCCGGTGCACGCGGGGCACCTGCACGTGGCCCGCACGGCCCAGGCGGCGCGCGCGCTCGAGCACGTGGTCTTCGTGCCGGCGGCGCGCCCGCCCCACAAGCCGGGCCGCGTGCTCGCGAGCGGCGAGGAGCGCCTGGCGATGCTCGAGATCGCGCTGCGCGGCGAGCCGCCGTGGTCGATCTCGTCGATCGAGCTCGAGCGCAGCGGGCCCTCGTACACCGTCGACACGGTGCGCGCGCTGCCCGCGCGGCTGCGGCTCGACCCCCGGGCGCGCATCCACCTCCTGCTCGGCAGCGACAACCTCCACGGCCTGGAGCATTGGCGCGAGGTGGAGGCGCTGCTCGAGCTGGCGGAGCCGGTGGTCGTCGACCGCGGCGATCTCGAGCCGGCGTTGCTGGAACGGCTGGCGCGAGCCCTGTCGCCTGCGACCTTCGCGCGGCTGGAGGCGGGCCTGCTGGTGGCGCCTCCCGTGAAGGTCTCGGCCAGCGACCTGCGCGAGCGGATTTCCCGCGGAGAGGACCCCGGCGGTGCCCTTCCGGACGGAGTCTTGGAATACATCCGCTCCCGCGCCATCTATGGGGCCGACCATGGGACCCCCTGAGCTCGTCGGAGGCCTTGCCGGCCAGGCCGCGGCGCTCGCGCTGGCGAGCGCGGCGCTCGCCCTGGTCCTGGGGCGCCTGGCCCCGCGGCTGGGCTGGGTCGACGGGCCGGCCATCGGCCGCAAGCGCCACTCGCCGCCGGCGCCGCTGGTCGGCGGCGCGGTGCTCCTGGGCGCCCTGCTCCTCGCCTGGAGCGCGGCCGACCTCGCCGAGCCGCTGCGCCGCTGGGCGCTGCCGCTCGGCGCCGACTTCCAGGTCCAGCCGCTCTCGGCCCTGGCCGCCGCCTTCGCCCTCGGCCTGGCGGACGACCTGTCGCCCCGCGGCCTGCCGGCCTGGGCGAAGCTCCTGGGGCAGCTCGCCTGCGGAGCGGTGCTCGCCGCCACGCTCGAGCTGACGCCGGGCGCCGTCGCACCGCCCTGGCTCCTGCCGCTCGTCCTGCTCGGCCCGGCGGTCGCGATGAACGCCGTCAACACCTTCGACAACGCCGACGGCACGGCGGCTCTGCTCGGCGCCTGCGCACTCGCCGGCACGGCTCCCCTGTGCGCGGTGCCGCTCCTGGCGCTGCTCCCGTTCAACCTGCGCAGCGCGCGCGCTCCGGCCCGCAGGCTCCCGCGCGCGTGGCTCGGCGACTCGGGCTCGCACCTGCTCGGGATGCTCGTCTTCCTGATCCCCTGGTCCTGGCCCGCGCTCGTCCTTCCGCTCGGCGACCTCGCGCGCCTGAGCGTCTTGCGCCCGATCCTCGGCCAGGCCCCGTGGATCGGCGACCGGCGCCACCTGGCGCACCGGCTCGAGGCGCGCGGCCTGCCGCCGATCCCCGTGGCGCTGGTGCTCGCGCTGATGGCGGCGCCGAGCATCGTGCTCGGGCTCCTCGGCATGCGCGGCCAGCTCGAGGGCGGCGTCGCGCTCGGCGCGCTGGCGACGCTGGGCCTGTTCGGGGCCGCGGTGGCCTTCACCTCGCCCGCTCGTTCCCGCGCCGAGCGCTCCGCCCGCGCGCCGGCGTCCCCCGCCTCCCCCGCGTTCATCGATCCCGCCGAAGCCGCTTCCTGAGCCGAGCACGGCGCAGGGGCTCCGGAGGCGAGGCGCCCAGCGCGGCGTGCGCTTGCCCCGCCACCGGCTCGCGCGGATACTCTTGCGCCCTCAGGTGCGGCCCCCAGCCGCGTCGCAGGCGCGGCGCGTGAATCGGCTCACGGCGGCCTGCCGCGTGCGTCGAGGCCCGTTTGGAGGCGCGAGACCCCGAATTTGGCCTATCCCCTGACCGCCCTGATCTCCGACCTGCACGGCAACTGGCCGGCCCTGCGGGTGGCGCTCGCCGACGCCCGCGGGCGCGGCGTGGCGCGCCTGGTTTGCCTGGGCGACGTGATCGGCTACGGGGCCAAGCCGCGGGAGTGCCTGGAGGCGGTCATGGGCCTGTGCACGGACGCCGCGCGCGCCGAGGGGCTCGAGCCCGGGCT
>DATKBQ010000402.1:0-3943 GCA_035546375.1 Planctomycetota bacterium
TCCCTCCGAGACCCCTCACCGCCGGGCGCCGGTCTTGCCGACCCCGTCCGGGCCTCCTTCGACGAGGCACTGGAGACTCTGCGCGGGCCCGGGGTGATCGCGGCCTTCCTGCTCCTGTGGGGGCAGCGGCGAGCAGGGCAGCGTCGACACGGTGGCGCTGACGCTCTCCAGCGTCGGGTTGCAGGTCCTGCAAGTCGAGCTCCGGCACGGTGAGCGCACCGTCGCCACCAGCCCGGAGCGCGAGGTGCTGCGTGCCGGCGCTTCCGCTGAGGCGCGGGGCGCGGCGGGCGGTCGCGCTGACTTGCGCGCCGCCGGTGCGCGCCGCGCTCGAGGCCCTCGAGGCGCGGGCGGCGAGGTCGTGCGCGGCGGCGGCAGCCGGAAGCGGGCGGTCTGCGCTCAGAGGTTCCCAGCACGCTGCGTGGTCCCCTCGTCCTGCTCGGTGATCAACCGCGCCGTGCGGTTGTGCGTGAAGTAGTACCAGGCCCACTGGAAGAGGACGAGCACGCGGTTGGCGAAGCCGACCAGGTACATCAGGTGGACGACGAGCCACAGGAGCCAGGCCGGGAATCCGCTGAAGCGCAGCCGCCCGAGCTCCGCCACCGCGGCCGCGCGGCCGATCGTCGCGAGGTTGCCCCTGTCGCGGTAGTGGAAGGCGCGCGGGGGCTCGCCGGCCAGCCGGCGGGCGATCTCGCGGCCGACGAAGCGGCCTGCCTGCATGGCGACCGGCGCTACGGCCGGCAGCGGCTCGCCCGGGCGTTCCTCGACGTGCGCCAGATCGCCGATCACGAAGATCTCGGGGTGGCCGGGGAGCGAGAGGTCGCGCCCGACGAAGACGCGGCCCTGGCGGTCGGTCGCGGCGCCCGTGCGCTCGGCGAGGCGCCGACCGAGCGGCGAGGCCTGCACGCCCGCCGCCCACAGGATCGTGAAGGCGCGCAGCTCCTCCTGGCGTCCGCCCCGTTCGAGCCGCAGCCTTCCATCCTCTACGCCCACCACCATCGCGCCGCTGACGACCTCGACGCCCAAGCGCTCGAGTGAGCGCTGCGCCTTCGCCGAAAGCTCGCTCGGGTACGCCGAAAGGATGCGCTCGCCTGCCTCCACCAGGAGGATGCGCGCCGAGCGCGGGTCGAAGCGGCGGAAGTTGCCCGCCAGCGTGTCGCGGCGCAGCTCCGCCAGCGCGCCGGCCAGCTCGACGCCCGTCGCGCCGCCGCCGACGATCGCGAAGGTGAGCAGCGCCGCGCGCTCGCCCTCGCTCTCCGCCCGCTCCGCCCGCTCGAAGGCCGTGAGCACGCGCGCGCGGATGCGCGTGGCGTCCTCGACGGACTTGAGGCCGGGCGCGCCCCGCTCCCACTCCGGATGGCCGAAGTAGGAGGGCTCGGCGCCGGTGGCGACGACGAGCGTGTCGTAGCGCTGCCGCGAGCCCTCGAGCACCAGCTCCCGCTGGCGAATGTCGAAATCGACGGCTTCGCCGAGCAGCACGCTCACGTTGCGCCGCCGCGCGAGAACGTGGCGCAGTGGCGCGGCGATGTCCGCCGGTGAGAGACCGCCGGTCGCCACCTGGTAGAGCAGCGGCTGGAAGAGGTGGTAGTTGCGGCGGTCGACCAGCACCACATCCACGGCCGTGCCGCCCAGCGCCTTTGCGGCGTTCAAGCCGCCGAAACCACCGCCCAGGACGACGGCGCGGTGCGGCCTACTGCCCGGCTCCGACGCCATCGTGCTCAGCGCATGTTCCAGCGGCGGGAGGCCGGTCGGCCCGGGCGGAGCGGCACGCCGCCGGCGCTCAGCCCGTCTCGCGCTGCGATCCCATCGGATAGCCAGCTTCCTGCCACGCGCGCACTCCGCCGATGAGCGCGCTGGTGTTCAGGTAGCCCTGGTTGCGCCACCGCTCCGCCTGACCGGCGGAGCTCTCTTCGGCCGGTCAAGCACAGTAGAAGGCGATCTCGCGATCCTTGCGGATCGTCGGCAGGCGATCCTGGAACTCCCTCAGGGTGAGCGCGCCGTCCAGCCGCACGCCCTTGCACTTGTCCTCGTCCTCGTAGGCGCAGACCAGCAGGGGCCCGTCCGGCTCGCGCATCCGGGGACGGACGTTCTCCGGCGTCACTCGCTTGATGTCGACCATGGTTCGCCTCTCGATGGCTTTCGGACGCCGTCGCGCCGGATTTCCCCGATCTCCCGTGCCAATCCTGGGATCCGGTAGGGGCACTGGGGAGTCCCCCCCGAAGACGATGGACGATTCGGGCCGCGCGCTATCGATTCGCCCGCTCGCGCAGCCACGCCGCCGCGCGCTCCGCCAGCTCCTCCGGTGGCTCGCGCACGTCGAGCGCCAACGCCGCCTCCTCCCTCCCCGGCGGCTCGAGCGCCTCGAGCTGGCTCTCGAGCAACTCGGCCGGCATGAAGTGCCCCTCGCGCCGCCCTAGCCGCCCGCGAATCAGCTCGCGCGGCCCAGCCAGATGCACCAGCGCGACATCCTCCCGCCCCACGCCCAGAATCCGCCTGTACGCACGCTTCAGCGCTGAGCAAGCGACCACCGCCGACTCCCCCCGCTGCCGAACCTTCTCGAGCTCTACGGCCAGCGCGCGAAGCCAACCCTCGCGATCCTCGTCCTCGAGCGGAACACCCCGCCTCATCCTCCCCACGTTCTCCGCCGGATGAAACTCGTCCCCCTCCAAGAACTGCCACCCCATCCGCTGCGCCAACTCCCGCCCCACCGTCGTCTTCCCCGACCCCGAAACCCCCATGACGATGACGATCACACCGCACCGCCTCACATCAGGGCGCGAAGCTCTGCCCCCTGAATTCCGCGGTAGGTTCGGCGCTCGAGCGGCCGAACCGGACGCGGAATCCGGCGGCCGTACTCGGCCGCCGAAGCGCGCGAAGCGCGCCCCTGCACCGACCCCATCAGTCAAGTCCGGGAACAAGCCGTTCCTGCGCGCGGGTAAGCCCGGCGTAACGGATCCTGGTGAACCATCGCGGAGACGAATCACCCGCCCATCGCCAGCGCGAGCGGACTCTCGAGCGCCTCGACCACGAACCCCAACAACCGCGCCCCATCCGCCCCATCCAGCACCCTGTGATCGAACGAAAGCGACAGCGGCAACACCAACCGCGGCTTCAGCTCCCCCTCGACATACACCGGCCTGAGCTTCGCCCGCCCAATCCCCAGCACCACCGCCTCCGGCGGATGCAGGATCGGCGGGAACGTCCCGACCCCGAACGAGCCGAGGTTCGTCAGCGTGAACCCCCCGCCCTGCATGTCGTCCGGCCGCAGCTTCCCCTTGCGCGCCCGCTCCGCCATCTCGGCCAGCTCGACCGACAGCTCCAGGATCGTCTTCTGGTCGGCGTCGCGCACCACCGGCACGAGCAGCCCGCGCTCCGTGTCGACCGCCACGCCGACGTTCACGTACTTGCGCACCACCAGCGAGCCGTCCTCCTCGTCCAAGCTCGCGTTGGCGCGCGGGAACCGCCGCAGCGCGGCTGCCGCGATCTTCAACAAGATCGCAGTGATCGTCAGGTTCCCGCCCATCCCCTGCGCGCGCGCCTTGTAGCGCTGGCGCACCGCCTCCACGTCGGTCACGTCGGCCTCGGCGTCGAGCGTGACGTGCGGCGCGGTCCTCCACGAATGGGCCATGCGGCGCGCGATCGTGCGCCGCACGCTCGACAGCGGCTCGCGCTCGACCTCGCCCCAGCGCGCCAGATCGGGCAACGGCTCGCCGGCCGCCTCGGCCGGGGCTTGGCGCGAGCGCCGCGCGTGCTCCTTCACGTCGCCGATCGAGACGCGGCCGCCCGGTCCCGAGCCTTGCACGCGCCCGATGTCGACCCCGATCTCGCGCGCGAAGTGGCGCACCGACGGCGCGGCGACGATCGAGCGCGGAGCACCCCGGTCTTCGACCGGCTTCACGCCGGAGGCCGCCTCGGCCTCGTCCAGCCCCGCGGCGGGCGTGCGCTC
>DATKBQ010000403.1:0-8572 GCA_035546375.1 Planctomycetota bacterium
CCGGCCCAGCGCAGCGCGAGACGCCGCGTGAAGCCGGGGCCCGCGCTCGTCGTCTCGACCCGCAGCGTCTCCTCGAGCTCGCCCAGCGGCTCGCGCTCCTCCAGCTCGATCGCGCAACGGATCCCGGCGCCGTCCTCGCGCGCCCACGAGCTCAGGATGCGGGCGCGGAAGGCCTCGCTCACGTCTCCGCCGCCGGCGCGCGTGAACGTCGGGCCCGGATCGCCGCCTTGGATCAGGTAAGCCACCTGTCCCAGCGGGCGAAGGTACGAGCCGCCGCGCCCGCCCCAGTCCTCGCGCTTGGCGAAGGCGCCGAGCCGCACCCCGAGCAGCCGGACGTCGTCGATGCGGTACTCGAAGGTCAGGCCCTCGCTCGTCCCGATCAAGAGCCCGCGCGGGCGCTGGGGCTTGCCTTCGACGATCGGCGGCAGCTTGCCGCGCGCGAGCAGCGGCCGCGCGCCGACCGCCATCACCGAGCCGGCCACCTTCTCCGGCGGCTGCGGGGGCATCAGCGTGAGCACGTGCTCGACCACCAGCATTCGCTCCTCCTCGCTGAGCGTGCCCTTGAAGGCCGGCATCACCGAGCGCCCCGGGATGCCGGACGTGATCGTGCGGAAGATCGCCTCCGGCGTGTTGCCGAACGCGAAGCCACCCTCGGCGAAGCTGCGCGCCGTCTGGCCGAGCTGCAAGATCGTCTCGCCGCGCCCGTCACCGGTCTCGCCGTGGCAGCCGGCGCAGTTGCGCCCGTAGAGCCACTTGCCGTCGCGCGGCTCCTCGGCTTCCAACTCCTCGTGGTCAGCGTCGTCCGGCGCGTCCGTGCTCGCGCCCGACTGCGCCGGCGAGACACCGAGCTCCGCGCCCGCCTTCGGCGCCTCGAGCCCTTTCCCCTCTCTGGATTCTTCCCGCGATGCGCAAGCGGCGAGCGCCAGCATCCAGCCAAGCACTCCCAGCATCAGCCCCTTCGGTAGCCCGATCCTGTATCCGCCCACCCGGTTGATCCTTCCTCCTCGGTGTCCTGCCCGAAGCGGGCCTGACGCAAGACGAGAGTCGTCCGGATCCGAGACAGCGGCAACGCAGCTCTCGGAGCCGTGGGCTCGCGCAGGCCAGGGACCCCTGTTTACCACGGAGGCGCCGGGGTCTCGCCCGGGCTCCCGTGCGCTGCGTAACTTTACTACTTGACAGATTCTGTCGATAAGCTAAGTTGCCGGCATGGAACCGAACGTTGGCCACAACCTCCGGCGGCTGCGCGACGCGAGGAAGCTGAGCCAGGCCGCGGTCGCAGAACGTGCCCGGCTGAGCCGTGTCGCGTACGGCAACATCGAGTCCGGCGCCGCACAGCCGAGGGTCGAGACCCTGATGCGGATCGCCGAGGTCCTTGGCGTCAAGCTGCAGGAGCTACTCACCCCGACCCGCCCGCTCGAGGCCGTCCGGTTCCGGGCGCTCAGGCGGATGGCTAGCCGCGGGCAGGTGCTCGTCGAGGTCGTTCGTTGGCTCGAGAGCTACAACGAGCTCGAGGCGATGCTCGAGGCTCGCGTCGAGTCCGGCTTCGGGCGGCTGGGGCGCGAGATCGCCAAGCTGCCGTCAGGACCGGACCGCGCTCGTGTGGCGGCCGATCGCGCGCGCCGCGCGCTCGACTTGGGCTCCGACACGGGCATTCGCGACGTCTGCGGCCTCCTCCAGGAGCGCGGCGGCGTGAAGGTATTCCCGATGAAGCTCGCCTCCGACGCCTTCTTCGGCCTGTCGGTCGCGAAGGACGACGGAGGCCCGGCGATCGTCGTGAACGTGTGGGATCGGATCTCCGTCGAGCGCTGGATCTTCACCGCCGTGCACGAGCTCGGACATCTGCTCCTCCACGTCGGGTCCTACGACGCCTCCAAGACCGAGGAGAGTCGGGCTGAGGAGGAGGAAGCCAACCAGTTCGCAAGCCACTTCCTCATGCCTCCGGATGTGTTCGCGCTCGAATGGAGCGAGGCCCGCGGACTGCCCCTGGTCGATCGGGTGCTCAAGGTGAAGCGGATCTTCCGCGTCAGCTATCGAACGGTGCTCTACCGACTCTCCGAGCAGGATGCCTACGGCAGCACCATCTGGCAGAAGTTCCAGCTCGCCTACAAGGCGCGCTTCGGGCAGTCGCTTCTCAAGAGCGACGAACCGGAAGGCCTCAGGCCGCAGGACTTCAATGCCGCCATAGTAGAGCCGCGAGCAGCCGGCGAGCCGAAGCGCCTCAGTTCCGACGACTTCATCGAAGACCGACTCAGCCGACTCGTTCGAACGGCGCTCGAGAACGAGCTCATCTCCGTGGGCCGCGCGGCGGAGATCCTCGACCTCGACCTGAGTGCGATGCGCGCGGTCATATCCACCTGGGTCGAATGATCAGCGCATGGGACTTTCGCGCAGGTGGCTCCTCATCATGGATGCGAACGTCCTCATCGACCTCTGCGAAGCGGATCGCACCATCATTCGACTGGTCTCCGAGCACGTCGGCCAAGTCCATGTCCCACTTCCGGTCCTCCGCGAGGAGGTCGTCCAGATCGATGCAAGCGAATACGCTGAACTCGGCATCGTCCCGGTGATTCCGCCGCTCCACACGGCAGTCCAGGCGGCGACTCGACGAGCTGGTTTGTCGTTTCACGACCATCTTTGTTTCCTGCTGGCGCGCGACAACGGGTGGACCTGCGTGACGAACGACGGACGTCTTCGCCGAGAGTGCGCGGTCGAGAACGTCCCCGTTCTCTGGGGCCTCGAGATCATCGCCTTCCTTGTAGACGGCGGCGTGCTCACAGCTAGCGCAGCAGAGGAGCTGGGTCGCGCGGTCCAACGCGCCAACCCCAAGTTCATCACCGAATCGGTGATCGTGGGCTTCCTGGAACGCATCGGCGTCGCCGTAAGGAAGGAACTCGGCCGCAAACCTCGGAAGGACGGGGCGTAGGTAGTGGCGCCGGCTGGCGCCGTGGTCCGCGCTCATCCGCGGGCCAGGAAGTACCACAGCACACCGACCAGGACGCTGCCGGCGAGGGTCGCTCCCATGCCGAGCCTGAAGCGCAGGAGCGCGACGAAGGCAGCGGCGGTGATCAGGGCGGCGGCGAGGTCCAGTGTCCGCCACTCGGGCACGAGCGCGCGCAGCGGGCCGAAGCGCTCCTCGCGCAGCTCGCCGAAGAGCACGTGTAGCGAGAACCACAGGGCGAGGTTCAGGATGACCCCGACCACCGCGGCGGTCACGGCGCTCAGGGCGCGGGAGAGGGCGCGCTGATGGCGCAGCCTCTCGATGTAGGGCGCGCCGAGGAAGATCCACAGGAAGCAAGGCACGAACGTGACCCAGGTGGTGACGATCGAGCCCAGGACGCCGGCGGCGACGGGATCGAGCGGCCCCGGATTGCGGTAGGCGCCGAGGAAGCCGACGAACTGCAGCACCATGATCAAGGGCCCGGGCGTCGTCTCGGCCATGCCTAGCCCGTCGAGCATCTCGCCGGGCTCCAGCCAGCCGAAGGTCTCGACCGCACGCTGCGCCACGTAGGCGAGCACGGCGTAGGCGCCGCCGAAGGTGACGACGGCGGTCTTGCTGAAGAAGAATCCCTCCTGCACGAAGACCGACTCGCGCCCGAAGACGAGGGCGAGCGCCGCGAGCGGGACGAGCCAGAGCGCGAGGCAGACGGCGGTGACGCGGAATGCGCGCCCCCAGCTCGGCGCCGCGCCGGCGACGCTGTCATCGGAAATCGCGGTTTGCAGCTCCGCGCCGCCCTCACCCGGCGCCGGCGCCGCCACCGGCTCGAACTGACGCGGCCACCACAGGCCGGCAACCAAGCCGACCAGCGCCGCGCCGGCGACGATCGCCGGAAAGGGCACGCCCAGGAAGAAGATCGCCACGAATGCGGCGACGGCCACGGCCAGGCTCGCGGGCCCCCTCAGCGCGCGGCGGCCGATCCGGATCAGGGCCTCGACGACGATCGCGAGCACGGCCGGCTTGAGCCCGAAGAAGATCGCCTCGACCGGCGCCATCCCCTGGAAGCGCGCGTAGACGATGCTCAAGGCGAGGATCGCCAGGAATCCGGGCAGGACGAACAGCACCCCCGCCGCCAGCCCGCCGCGCGTGCCGTGCAGGAGCCAGCCGACATAGGTCGCGAGCTGCTGCGCCTCGGGACCGGGCAGCAGCATGCAATAGTTGAGCGCGTGCAGGAAGCGTCGCTCGCCGATCCAGCGCTTCTCCTCGACCAGGATGCGGTGCATCACCGCGATCTGGCCGGCGGGGCCGCCGAAGCTCAGGAGCGCGACGCGCGTCCAGACGCGCAGCGCGGCGCGGAAGGAGATCCCGTGGGCGGGCGCCGGGTGCTCGGATGGCCGCGCCCCGCCGCGCTCGCTCGCGTCCATTCGAGCCTACGGACCGAGCTCCGCGAACCGCAGGTCGTCGAACCAGGTCACGCTGTCGGACTTCGTCCACAGGCCGACCTTGCCCGGCTCCTGGATGGTCGAGTCCTCGGCCGTGAACAGGAGCTTGCCGTCGAGCCAGACGCTGAATGTGCTCCCGCGCGCGTCGAGGCGCAGCTCGTGCCACAGCTTCGGCGCGACCACGAGCCGCTCGCCCGCGAACTGGCGGCGCTCGCCGTCGACCACGCGGTAGAGCCGCACGTTGTCCTCGAGCGCGTTCGCGCGCGCGATGTAGTAGTTGCGCTCGTCCTGGTAGCGCACGATCACGCCGCCGACCTGGTCGATCTCGCCCGACTGCGCGAGGTAGCGGCACGAGGCGCTCACGTCGCGCGCCTCGAAGCCGTCGTACACGCACAGGGGGAAGCGGAAGTCCGTGTCGTCCGGGCTCTCTTGCGCGAGCACCTTCCCGCCGGCGGGATCCTCGCGCACGACCCAGATCACGGGCCCGCCGCCGCCCGTGAGCCCGGCCGTGAAGCCGGTGGGCGGCTGCCCGGCGGACATGGAGTCGAAGTCGATCGTCCGGCCGCCACTCGGTCGGTCCACGTCCCCCGGTGCGTCCGCATTCCTCCGCCCCCCGCACCCCGCGATCAACAGCGCCAGCACCCATCCCAATCGTTGCGACATCACCTCCTCCTTTCGGGGCGGCATCCTATTCCGGAAGCCCCCCCGCCGCCCCCTTCCGCGGCCGTGGAGTGCGCGGTCAACGCGAGCCCTCGCCGTGCCCGCGCGGCAATGGGCTGGACATGGGCGGCGGGCCCCAGCGCATCCGCAGCAGCCCGTGAACGATCCCGTCAACGTGCCTTGCCCTTCCTGCGGCACCCAGAACCGCGTTCCCGCCGCGCGGCTGGGCGATCGACCCGTCTGCGGCCACTGCAAGACGCCGCTCTTCGGCGAGCACCCCGCCGAGCTGGATGGCGCCAGCTTCCGCCGCTACCTCGAGCGCAGCGACCTGCCGGTCCTGGTCGACTTCTGGGCCGCGTGGTGCGGGCCGTGCCTCGCGATGGCGCCGCAGTTCGCCGCCGCGATGCGCGACTTGGCCGGGAAGGTCCTGTTCGCCAAGGTCGACACCGAGCGCGCGAAGGACGTGGCCGCGTCGCTCTCGATCTCGGCCATCCCGACGCTGGTGCTGTTCCGCGGAGGCCGCGAGGCCGCGCGCTCGAGCGGTGCGATGAGCGCGGCCCAGATCCGCTCATGGCTCCTGCAAGAGGGCGTCTGAGCCGGCGGGCTGGGCCACCTCGATGTCCTTGCGGATCGGGACCTTGGAGACCGAGCACCCCAGCTCCTCGAGCCATTCCGCGGTGGCGTCGTTGCAGTTGTAGAGGCACCAGAAGCGGCGGTCCGAGCGGACGAACTGCATCTCGATGTCCGGGCGGAAGAGCGGCCGGCCGCCGCGCTCGAGCTCGCGCTCCAGGCGTCTCGCCAGCGCTCGGGCACGCTCACCGGCGACCACGACCGGGACCAGCCGCGAGGCCTCGAAGCTCGCCAGCAGTCCGCGCTCGTCGCGCGCGTCGATCCGCCGCGTCGCGAGCGTGCCGCCGGTCGGCCAGAGCACCGTGTCGAAGGCGTGGTACCAACGGTCCTTGCCCAGCGCGTACCAGTCGAAGTCGCCGTAGCCGAACTCGACGTAGCCGCCGGGCTCGGCGGGCAGCACGACGCCGCGGTGGCGGGCGCCATAGACGACGTAGGCCCGCGTCGGCTCGGCAGGATCCACCGGCGGCCTGACGATCGACGTGCAGCTCGCGGCCAGCGCGAGCAGGAGCGGCGCCAGCAGCCGTCCGGCGCGAATTACCCTTTCCGAGGTGTCCAACAGCTCGCTCCGCTCCCGACGATCCGCGATCCCCGCGCGGCTGTCCAGATGCCGGCGGGAGGCCCTTCGCGACCCCACCCTTGAACTTCGGTCATCCGCCTCGCAGCTCGTCCCGTTCGCTGGGACGACCCGGACCGACCGCGACGGGCCCGAGCCCACCCCTCGCTAGAATCCCCGCCCTTCGCGTCCATCCGAGCCGGGACGCTCGGCGCGAACGCACGAACACTGGAGGATCCTGAATGAATTCCAAGCTCAAGCTGACCCTCGGCGCCCTGCTCCTCGTCGGCGGCACGGCGCTGCTCCCCCACCTGCGCGCGCAAGACAAGCAGGACGGCGCCGACATGGACCCGGCGATGATGGCGAAGATGATGGAGCTCGCGACGCCGGGCGAGCAGCACAAGGACCTGGCCAGCATGGCCGGCTCGTGGGAGCAGCGCTACAAGTTCCGCTGGTCGCCCGACGCGGAGTGGATGGAGACCACCGGCACGAGCACGGTAGAGTCCTTGCTCGGCGGCCGCTACATCATGGAGAAGGTCGGGTTCGAGATGATGGGCATGCCCATGGAGGGCATCCACATGCTCGGCTACGACAAGATGAAGAACGAGTACATCTCGCTCTGGGCCGACTCCATGAGCACTTGGTGGGTCACCGCGCGCGGCAAGGAGACGACCGACGGAACGGTCGAGATGAAGGGCACGATGGTCGACGTCGCCGGCGAGCGGCCCTTCCGCATGGTGATCCACCACAAGGGCCCCGACGCGTACGACTTCGAGATGTACGACACGATCCCGCCGCACGGCGAGCTCGTGGTCATGAAGTGCGAGGCGAAGCGGAAGATGTAGCCTGTCGCACCGCCGCGCTCCTTGTTCATCGAGGGCTTCCGACCTGCGGTCGGAGGCCCTCGTCGTTACCGGTCTCGCCCATCGAACCGTTCTTCGTCGAGTTCCGCCCTCTTGGCCCTACCACGGCGGGCCGAGGGCCGCGTGGATCTCGAGCATGCGCGCTCGGAGCTCCGCCTCGGGCTCGAAGCCGTGCAGTGCCATCGAAACGCACGTCGCCGAGAGGTCCTCGGCGCGCGGCCGCGAGTTGGGGTTGTGCACCCCTTCCTCGAGCGCCTTGCCGTAGATCCTCGAGGCGGATTGCGCGTCGCCCATCCCTTGGTAGGCCTCGGCAAGCGCGCGGAGCGCCCCGGCGCGGTAGATGTCCACGATCAGGTCCCGCTCCACCTCGAATCGCGCGAGGGCGGCGGTGAGATCCTTGCGGGCTGCCCCCTCGTCGCCGGCGCGAGAACGGAGCTCGGCCAGCCGGGCCACGAGCGGGATGCCGTGCTCGGGCGTCCACTTGGAGCCGTCGAGGACGGACTTCGCGTCGCCGATCAGCTCGAGGGCCTTGTCACGATCGCCGTGGTCCAGGGCCGAGCGCGCCATGTCCATCGTGAGCTCGATCCGGATCGCCAGCGGTAGTCGATCCCAGGCGGCGGCCATCCTCTGCTCGACCCGCGAACGCCGGTCCTGGTCGTCGTAGAAGCGCTCGAAGAGCCTGGCATACGCCTGCAGCGCGCCGCGGATCGGGTCGAAGCTACCCGACGCGACGACCCGATCCAGGGCTTCGACTTGCCCGTCGAAATCCTCGGCGCCGGCGAGGTCGGCCTTCGCCGCCCGCAGCTCGCCGCTCTCGGAATCCAGCAAGCCGACCTCGAGCTCGGCGGCCCGGTCCATCCGTCCGAGGACGACATGGGTCTTCGCGACCTTCGCGCGGATCCGATCCCTGTGCCAGTCCTGCGGGTTCTCGTCGTCGGTTGTCTCGGAGATCCGCAGCGCCAAGTCCAGGTAGTGCTGCACCTCGCCGGTCGAGCCGTGGGCGGCGCAGTAGAAGGCGTACTCCGCGTACCCGGCGCCGCGCCGCCAGTTCTCGATCCGTTCGACGTAGCCGAGCGCCCTCTGCGGCTGGTCGAGCTCGAAGCAAGCCTCGACCACGGTCTCCTGCGCCCGCGAGCGGTTCTTTACGTGCGGGTGGAGCGGCATCGCCGAAGCCGACTCGAAGGCCAGATCGAGCAGCTCGGTGCGCCATCCCGCCAGCGGTTGGTCCGCGAGCGGACTGGACGGCCGAGCGCTCTCCGCCGCGGTGGCCTCCGACCCGGCTTCCACGTCGGAGCCGCAGGTGGGCCCGAGCAGGGGAACGGCGACCGAGAAGGACAACAGGCTCGGCACCAGGAAGATTCGCGATTTCGATCTCATCGTTTCGTTTCGGCGAAGGTGACGGAGAGGCACGTCCAGTTGCAGCCATGCACCGCCCCCCTCCGCGCGTGGCGGAGAGGGGCGGCGCGCTGGCAGCCTGCGGGGGGGGCCG
>DATKBQ010000404.1:0-7212 GCA_035546375.1 Planctomycetota bacterium
GACCAGGTACGGAACCCGGGCACGCTCCGCGGCGCGCGCGGCCGCCCAGGTGGGCCACAGGAACACCGAGTGCAGGTGCGCGATCTGGAGCTCGCCGATGCGCTGGCGGAGAGCGCGGCCGAGCGCCGGGGAGCGATAGAGACGCGCCGGGACGCCGAGCGGAAAGTAGCTCACCGCGACGCCGTCGCGATCGACCGGCCGCCCGTGCGGCACGTCGAGGCGCGCCGGGCCGTCCGCATCGGTGGTAAACACCTCGACCTCGTGCCCCGCCGCCGTTTGCGCCCGCGCCAGCCCGTGCACCGAGCGGATTGGCCCGCCGTAGCGCCAGGCGGGCAGGTAGCTCGGGACGACGTGGAGGATTCTCATCGGTCGCGTTTCGCGCGAACTACGTGGTCGCACGCCGCGAGCGTGCCGGCGACCGCACGGTCGACCGAGTAGTCCGCGAGCACGCGCGCCCGCGCCGCAGCGCCCATCCGTTCCAGTTGTTCCGGATCGCTCGCCGCGTGGGCGAGCGCCGCAGCGAGCGCCTCGACGTCGCCGCAAGGAAAGCGCCAGCCTGTTTCCCCTTCCACGATCAGATCGGAGCCACAGCCGACGAGATCGGAGACGATCGCCGGGCGGCCGCACGCCATCGCCTCGTTGACGACCAGACACCAGGTCTCGGACTGAGACGGCAGCACGAGAAGGTCAGCTGCCGCGTACGCGCCCGGCATCTCGCTCTGATTGAGAAAGCCCGCCCAGGAAACCGGCAGCGATCGCTCGCGGGCGAGGCGCCGGAGCCGCCCCCCCTCGCTCCCCTCGCCCACGATCAACAGGTGCAAGCGCGGCGCGCTCGCTCGCGCCCGATCGAGCGCGGCGAGCAGGCCGTCGACGTTCTTGAGCGGCTGCAGCTTGCCGGCGAAGACGGCGCAGACGGCGTCCTCCGGAACGCCCCAGCCCGTGCGCAGCTCTTCGCGCCGCAGCCGTGAGGCGTCGGCCGCGTGCGCGAAGCGCTCATTGTCGACGAAGTGCGGACAATCGAAGAGGCGCCCGGGCGGAATGCCGTAGTCGACGTAGAAGTCGCGGTTTCGCTTGCCGACGACGAGAAACGCCGCATAGAGCCGCAGCAGCACGCGGTGGGCTAGCCGCACGGCGAGCAGTCGCCGAGCAACGCCACCGTGTGAATCGCCGCGCACGAGAACTGGCAAGCCCTGGCGCCGCGCTGCGAGCGCCACCTGCACCAGCGCCCAGGAGTTCCAGCCTGTCACGACGACGACGTCGAAGCGCCCGGCCAGCCAGCGCCGTGGAGCGCGCAGCCTGAGCCGCCCGAAGCGCGAAAGCGCCGGCCTTCGCCCGCGGCGCTCGAGCTCGACGGAAACGTAGCCCGCGCGCAACGGCTGATCCCACTCGAACGGCACGCCGAAGCCGGCCCCTTGCGCCGCGGCGTCGGGAATCCAAGCGAAGCCGACCTCGAGCTCGACCCCCGGTTGCGCCGCCAGCGCGCGCAACCACGGCGCCTGATACTGAACTGGGTGCGTGGCGGCGAGGGCGAGTTTCATCGTCGTGCACCGAAGTGCGCCGACCGCACATCGTCTGCTGCGAGTGCCGTGTGAGCAGCTTCGCTCACGGCGGCATCAGCCTCTCGAAGAGGCCTGGGGCTCGCACACCGGGACAGCGCAAGCGAGGCAGGGAATCCGGCCGCGAGGCCGAAGAGCGCGCCCAGAACGACGAGGACGAAGGGGTCGCCGTAGAGCTGGTGCGCGGTGACGAAAACGGCGGCGTTCGAGGGGAGGATCGCCGCCAGGCCCAGCACCAGGCGAGCATCCCGGGAGTCGCTCCGGGCCGCGAAACGTGCGACGCGACGCAGCGCTTTCGAGCCCGCCCAAGCGAGAAGGAACAAGAGGAGGAGCCCGGGAATCCCGAGCTCGGCCAGGACGCGGCCGAGGCCCCCTTCGGCGTTGCTCCAGATGACGCTGCGGCCGCCTCCGTAGTACTGCGAACCCTGCGAGGCAATCCCGGCGCCGGCGCCGAAGAAGCCGACGTTGGCCACGACTCCGGCGAAGCTCCCCACCGTCATGCTGGTGAAGCGCTCGACCGAATCCCCCACGAGCGAGCCGCTGCGCGCGAGATAGGGCTCCAGTCCGCCGATCGCGCCCTCCTGGGCGCTGAGCATGAAGATCAGGCCGCCGACGATGCCTACGAAGGTCACCGCCGCGAGAACCCTCCCCCGCCTCCCGCGCGAGCGCGCTTCCAGGTAGAGGAAGATGACGAGGAAAAGCCCGAGCTGCGCAAGCATCTTGCGCCGCCCCGAAAGAACCACCGCTAAGAGCAGCAGCCCGGTCAGCATCCCGACCGGGATCAGGCCTTTGAGCCGCCGGGCTCCCGAGATCCAGGCGAGAGCGATACAGGCCGCCGTCGCTGCGTGGAAGGCGGCGAACTCCGAGCTGCGCAGAATGCCGCAGTACATCTTGACTCGGCCGCCGAGGCCGTAGACGGTGTCGAGGGCGATCGAGTCGAAGAGCCGGGAGCCAAAGCCGAAGAAATGCAGCGCCACCGTCGCCGCCACGACCGCCGCGCAAGTTACGTAGATCGCCAGCCAACGGCGGGCGTTTCTCCACTCCCTCGCCAGGAGGTAAAAGGCGGCGGCGGCCCCGAGCGGGCTCAGGTAGCCGAGGAGTCCGATCCCCGCTATAGTCTGGTTGCCATAGACCACGACCGTACGCACCGCTTGCATCACGACGATGATTGCGAAGAGAAGCAGCGGCGCGCGCATCTCGGGATAGGCGGCGAACGCCGTGCGCAGCCAGCGGCGATTGCCGCGCTGGAGAGCAGAGCCGAGGGCGATCCCGACGACGCCAGCGACCACGACGACGAGAACCACCGGTTGCCCCGGCAGGAGCTTGCGAACGGGATCCTGGACGATCCCTACGACCGGAGCCAGGAGCAGACCCCAGCGCCAATTGGCGGCGCTCACCGCGAGGAGCAGCAGGAGTCCGACGACCAGCAGAGAGAAGCTCATCGGGCCGCTCCCGTGCCCCGGCCGGGCGTCAACGTGCGGGCGCCGCGCGCTTTTAGTGCCACCGCCCACCACCAGCCGGCGAACTCTGCAGCCAACGTCACCGGAATCCACCAGGGGCGACGCAGGTGGTGTCGCGTGCGGATCGCCCGTAGCGGGCGCGCGAGCATGCGGAGCCAGCGATCCGTCCGGCGGCTCTTGAGCAGGAAGTAGTACTCCCCGACGGCGTGTGCGGGCCTGACGGTCCGAAGATGATTTCCGTAAGCTCGCGTGCCGCCGCGCGGCGCGCGCAGGTGGCGGAGCGAAGCCGCCGGCTCGAAATCGATGCGCGCCCCAGCAGCGAGCGCGCGTTCGCAGAATTCGGCCTCGAAGCGATAGGCCACGGCGACGAAATTCGCGTCGAAGCCGCCGATCCGCAGCGCGAAGTCGCGCCGCACCGAGAAGTTGCAACCGATCACCTCCGCGACCGGCTGGGCCACCGAGGAACGGAAGTCGAACGCTATTCCGGCAAGGGCCTCTGGCTCCTCTCCGGGCTGCAGCGCTTGGCCCGCGACGATCTCGGCGTTCGATCCGGCGTGCGCCCGCGCGTGAGCCGCGATCAGGTCGGGCGCCGGCTCGACGTCGTCGTCGAGGAATAAGACGATGTCACCCCTAGCGCGCTTCAGCCCTTCGTTCATCGCCTTCGGGATGGAAGGTGCCTTCAGCCGAAGCCATCCAAGTCGCTTCGCCTCGTGGAGCCCTCGAAGTCTCGACGCCGCCTCCTGTCGCCCTTCCGGAGTCTGGTCGACGACGAGCAGCTCAAGAGGCGGTGGGTCGAGCCCAAGCACGCCATCGATCGTCCGCAGTAGCACGTCGCCGCGACCGAAGGTGGGAATCACTGCCGAAACCGAGGGGAGCGCGCTCACTCGAGCACTCCCTTGGCCTCCAGGCGTTCCCGATAGAAGGCCGCGAGGTCGCGAGCGATCCGCAACCAGGTGAATGCCTCCGCAGTACGACGAGCTTCGCTTCCGATGCCGCGGGCCACCTCCAGGTCGGCGAGGAGCACTTCGCTCGCTGCGACGAGGCCCCGAACGTCGCCTACCGGCGCGAGCAGGCCGTCGACGCCCGGCGTGATCACGTCGCGCGCGCCCCCTTGCTCGGCCGAGACGACGCATGCGCCGCGAGACATGGCCTCGAGAAAAACCTTCCCGAACCCTTCGGTGAACGAGGGAAGCAAAAAGAGTCCGTGCCGGTCATAGATCTGGAGTAGCGTCGAGCGCGGCTGCCACGGGAGGATCTCGACCCGCGGCCGGGCGTCGGGTGCGAGTCGATTCGCCACTTCCTCCACGGCCTCGGGCTCGCAGACCCAAGTCGCCTGCAGCTCGGAATTCCTGGAGAGCAGTGCGTTGAAGACCTCCGCCACGATCATCGGCGCCTTGAAGAACCGGTGCTGGCCGACGTAGAGAATCCGATGCAGCCTCTTCGGCGTCATTTCCGGAGCCGGAGAGTCGAGGAAGTCCGCCGTCGGCACCTGAGGACTGACGTGGATCTGCTCGCGCAGCACTCCGCGGCGTGCCAGATCGTCCGCGCACTCGCGGCAGCTGACGACGTGCGCCTCGGCGTAGCGGACGATCCCCCTATAGTTGCGCGCCAATAGAACCGACAGCAGTCGGCTCGCTAGCCGGCGGTGGAGCGGCCGACGGTCTTCAGGGTAGACCCTGCTCCATATCGTCAACACTGCGCCGATCCGGGGCTCGAACCCGTGGGACCGGTGGACGAACAGCCCGCCGCATCCGTTCCGCCGATGCTGCCGCGCTGCGAGCCAGCCCGCCGGCTGATTCACTTGAAAGACGTCGAACGCGGTCCTCTCGCGCTCCCGCTCGATCAGGCCACGCATAGCCCGCGGCTGTTCAAGGAGATGGTAGAGGTTCCAATGGCCAATGCGATGTGGAAGCGCGTCGTGCCACCGGCAGAGCACCTCGTGCCCCTGGCGCGCCAGCTCCTCCGCCAGCTCAATCTCGGTGCCGGCCGCCCCGGAGTCGCGCCTGGGCTCCATGTCCGCGACGAGGAGGATGCGGAGGCCGGTCATCGATGCGCCGGAGAAGCGGGCCCCCGTCGATCCTCGGACGGCACCCAAGCGAAATGATCTTGTTCGAGGGTCGGCGGTCGGGGGGCCAGCCGCAGCGACTGAGCGAGCCGCACGGCAGCCCGGGCCGCCGTCGATCTCGATCCGAGAGCGCGCAGGAAGTACCTGCGGCAGCGGGAATCGCCCGCTCGACGCAAGAGCTCACCGACATGATAAGCGCCCAGGGCCGGGCCGTGGCGCGCCCGCTGCGCGCGCTCGCGCTCGACGCGATGAGAAAGCTGCACGGCGTCCCCGAGAAACGAGGCCTCGGATTCGCCACGCACCCGCGCGCGCAGTGCGGCGAGCGACAGTCGACCGAACTCCATCTGCAAGTCGCGAAATGCGAAGGACAGCGACCTTTCACCTAGAGTCTGGGCGTAGAGCGTGAGACCAATCTGAAAGTACTCTCCGACGAGCGAGAGGCGCTGCCAAAGATCCCAGTCCTGGCCGAGCGCGACCTCTCGGCGATAGCCGCCGACGACTCGATAGGCCTCGGCCCGAAACATGGCCGAGCCGTGGCTCGTTGGCCCGGCGACGACCGAAGGCGGATCACCTCTCAGCATGGCGACCGGAAGATCGCACGCTTCGCGCCCAAGCTCGACGAAGAGCGGCTCTCCGGATGGCCCGAGACACGCCGCCCAACTCGACACCAGCACGACTCCTGGATTGGCTTGTAGGACATCTCGCAGCCGACGCAGGCGCTCCTGGTGCGACCAGTCGCCGGCGTCCTGCCTCGCGATGAGGGGGGCTCGGGCGGCGGCGCAGCCGTAGATCAGGGCGGCGGTGAGACCCTGCGGGTCCTGGCGGAGGATGCGCAGGCGTGGGTCGCCGGCCGCAAGCTCGGCGAGGAGCGCGGGAGTCGCGTCGGTCGAGCCGTCGTCGACAACGACGAGCTCGAGCTCGACGCCCTTCTGGGCGAGCACGCTGGCGCTCGTGCCCGGGAGCTCTGCGGCGCCGGCGCGCCCGCCCATCACGACCGAGACCTCGGGCACGCCGGAGGCGCTCACCCAGAACCCTTCGCGGCGCGTGGAACAATCGCCGCGCGCGCCCGCCAGCCCTGGAGGCGCAGCCACCCTTCGGCGCGAATCGGGAGCGGCGGCGGCACGACGCGCGCCGCTGCACCTTTGAGTTTGCGCCGCAGTCGCTCTGGCATGCCGCTCCACAGCGCTTCGTCGCGGCGCAGCCCGCGGAAGTTGCGCCACGTTTGCCACCAAGCCTGGCGGGCGGTTCGCGGCAGCGGCGCGAAGCGGCGGCCGTCGCGCGCCAGCGCGTCGAGGCGCACGAGCTCCGCCTCGAGAGCTTTCCATCCGCGCTCCTCGAAGCGCGCGCTGACCGAGCCCGCGCGACGCCGGTAGAGCACCCCGGCGTAAGGCACGTGCGCCGTCGGCCGGTCCTCCGCGAGCACACGGAGGAGAAGCGCCGTGTCGGCCGCGCAGCTCCAACGCTCGTCGAAACCGCCCAGCTGCTCGAGATCGGCCCGCCGCAAGAGGAAAGCGTTCGAGTGCCAGAGCTGCGCATCGCCGAGACTGAGGAGCCAAAAGCGCCCGCCGCGGTCGAGGCGTCGCATCAGCGGATCGATGCCGGCTCGCGCGAGCGCGGAGTCTCCGGGCCAAGCGAGCAGCGCGCCCAGCGATTCGTCGCCCACCTCGGCGCGGCAGAAGGCAGCCAGGACTCCGCGCGCCGAGTCCAGCGCCTCGAGCAGGCGCTTCAAGGTGTCAGGACGCCAAGCGTCGTCCCCGTCTAGCTTGGCGACCAGCTCGCCGCGCGCCGCGGCGAGGGCGCGGCTCCAGTTCTCGGTCATGCCGAGGTTCTCGGCGTTGCGCAGCAGGCGGAAACGCGGATCGCGCGCCGCCCAGGCCTCGGCGATCGCCGCCGAGTCGTCCGACGAGGCGTCGTCGGAGACCACGACCTCGAAATCGCCGAAGCTCTGCGCGGCGATCGAAGCGAGCGCCTCACCGAGGAAGCGGCCGTCATTGAAGCACGGCACGAGGACCGAGACTTTGGGGAGAGGGGCCACCATGCGGCGTCGTGTCGCTTGCTTCAGGTCACTCCACGGGAGCCGTCCGGTACGAGGGCACGCCGAAGTTCTCGAGGATGCGCAATGCGAGGTGCC
>DATKBQ010000405.1:0-3047 GCA_035546375.1 Planctomycetota bacterium
GCAGCTCGCCGCGCGAGCCGTTCGAGGCTCGATTGCCGCTCGAACGCGCTCGAGATCGCAGCCCGCGATGGATGCGGCGTCCTTCCGAATTGTTCGCCCTTTCAAGATCGGGCCGGTGATCGACCGCTCGCACAGGTCGCCGGGGCTGAGGGGATTCCACGCGCGCCCCCGCGGATGGTATCCGTAGGCCCATGGATACCGACCCCTCGGCGCGGCTGCGCTACGTGCTGGCGGCGACCGACTTCTCCGAGCAGGGCAACCGCGCCGTCGCGCACGCCTATTCGCTCGTCGACCGCGGCGGTGCCGTGACGCTGGTGCACGTCGCCGAATCTCCCGAGCCGCCCAATCCGCTTTACGCGCACTACACGCCGGGCCATGCGACCACGCCCGAGGAGCGCGCGCGCCTCGATGCCGAGCTGGCCGACCGGCTGCGCCAGCTCGTGCCGCGCGACGCCATCGCGCGCGGGATCGGGACGCGCGTCGAGGTGATCCAGGAGCCCGACGTGCCCGCCGCCATCCGCGCGGCGGCCGAGCGTGCCGGCGCCCAAGTCATTTGCATGGGCTCCCACGGGCGCTCGGGGCTGAGCGCGGCGCTCACCGGCTCCGTGGCCCACGCCGTCCTGAAGCGAAGCCCGATCCCCATGCTCCTGGTCGGCCCGGAGCGCTGAGACGGTCCCGCCGCGGCGCTTTGCGCTATCCTCGCGGGCTCCCCCGGGCCTTCCCGCCGCTTCTCCGACCACCGATCACCAGGAGCCGTCGATGATCCCCGTCCGCCGCACCCTGCCCATCCGCCGCGCGCTGAGCGGCTTCGTCCTCGCCAGCCTGCTCGCCGCCGCGTACGCCGCCCAAGAGCCCGAGGTGCTCACCCCGCACTCCGCCGCGCGCCTGCGCGGCGTCGGCTCCGCCGCGATCTCGCCGGACGCGCGCTGGATCGCCTACGTGCTCTCGGTCCCGCGCGAGGCCGGCAAGGACGACGACGGGTCCGGCTGGAGCGAGCTGCACGTCCTCGAGCGCGAGAGCGGCCGCTCGCGCGCGTTCATCACCGGCAAGGTCAACGTCGGCTCGATCGACTGGACGCCGGACGGCAAGGGCATCTCGTTCCTCGCCAAGCGCGAGGGCGACAAGGCGAGCTCGCTCTACGTGATCCCGCTCGACGGCGGCGAGGCGCGCCGCGCGCTCGGGCTCGCGAGCGGGATCCGCGCCTACAGCTTCTCGCCCGACCAGTCCCGCGTCGCCGTCGTGGCCGAAGAGCCCGAGGCCGAGGCGCGCAAGAAGGAGCAGGAGAAGGGCTTCAAGCAGGAGATCTACGAGGAGGACTGGCGAGCGGCGCGTCTGTGGATCGCCAAGCCCTTCGACGCGGACTCCAAGCCCGAGCCGCTCGAGATCGAGGGCTCGCTGCACCAAGTGCATTGGAGCCCGAAGGGCGAGCGCATCGCGATCTCGCGCACGCCGACGCCGCTCGTCGACGACGAGTACATGCGCCAGCGCGTGGCCGTGGTCGACGCCGACAGCGGCGAGGTCGTGGCCGAGATCGCCAATCCGGGCAAGCTGGGCGAGATCGGCTGGAGCCCCGACGGCGAGCACCTGGCGCTGATCTCGGCCGCCGATCTCAACGATCCGGCCCCGGGCCGATTGATGATCGTCTCGGCGAGCGGCGGCGAGCCCACGGACCTCTTGCCGCGCTATCCCGGCGCGCTCGAGTCGTTCGCTTGGGCTGACGCCGGCTCGATCCTGTACGTCGCGAGCCAGGGTGTCTGGAACGTGCTCGAGGAGCTCGACCTCGCCCAGCGCGAGGCCGGCCCGAAGACGCTCGTCCCGACCGGCGGGCCGGTGCTCGCCGGCCTGACGCTCTCCGACGACGGCCAGCACGCGGCCTTCGTGGGGCAGTCGCCGTCGCATCCCGGGGAGGTCTTCACGATGAGCCACGGCGACGCGGCTCCGCGCCGCCTGACGGACTCCAACCCCTGGCTCGCCGATGTCCGACTGGCCCAGCAGGAGCTCGTGCGCTTCAAGGCGCGCGACGGCCTGGAGGTCGAGGGAATCCTGATCCATCCGCTCGAGCGGGAGGAGGGCATGCGCTCTCCGCTCGTGCTCTACGTGCACGGCGGCCCGGAGGCCCACCACTCGAACGGCTGGCTGACCGGCTACTCCGCGCCGGGCCAAGTGGCCGCCGCGCGCGGCATCGCCACCTTCTACACGAACTACCGCGGCAGCACCGGTCGCGGCGTCGAGTTCTCCAAGCTGAGCCAGGGCGATCCGGCGGGCAAGGAGTTCGACGACCTGGTCGACGCGGTCGACCACTTGATCGAGCGCGGGCTGGTCGACGAGCGCAAGGTCGGCGTCACCGGCGGCTCCTACGGCGGATACGCGACGGCCTGGCTCTCCACCCGCTACAGCGACCGCTTCGCGGCCGGCGTGATGTTCGTCGGGATCAGCAACAAGATCTCGAAGGTCGGAACCACCGACATCCCCGACGAGGAGTTCTTGGTGCACGCCCGGCACCGGCCGTGGGAGAACTGGCAGCTCTTTCTGGAGCGCAGCCCGATCTACCACGCCGAGGAGGCGCGCACGCCGCTCCTGATCCTGCACGGCAAGGACGACCCGCGGGTGAACCCGGGACAGTCGCGCGAGCTCTACCGCCACCTGAAGCTGCACGGCCGCGCGCCGGTGCGCTTGGTCCTCTATCCGGGCGATGGCCACGGCAACCGCAAGGCCGCCGCGCGGCTGGACTACAACCTGCGCATGATGCGCTGGCTCGAGCACTACCTGACCGGCCCGGGCGGCGACCCGCCGCCGTACGCGCTCGACTACGCCGAGGGCGGCAAGGCGACGGAGGCCGCCGCGGCGAGCGAGGCGGGCGCGCCGAAGGACTCCTGATCATCGAAGATCGGCTCGAGCGGAGCACTCGAGAGTCAGGCCCCTCTCGGGCTTGACCGGCATCCAAGTCCAGTACACGAGCGGGGTTTGTCCCGCCGCGTCGGCTTGCAGTGAAGTTAGGCATCCGTTAGGGTTTCGGCAGGTTGCGGGACCTTATCGCCACCACCTGG
>DATKBQ010000406.1:0-8236 GCA_035546375.1 Planctomycetota bacterium
AGTCGAGCACGTTGCCGTGCCGGCGGCCGGCGGAGGTGGGCTTGTAGTTCTTGATCGCCATGGTCGGACCCCTAGTGGAACTCGATCTGGTGACCCTCGCGCAGGGTCACCATCGCGCGCTTCCAGTCCGGCGCCTGCCCCGAGCCGTAGCCGCGCCGGCGCCACTTCCCGCGCACGGTGGTCGTGTTCACCGACGCCACCTTGACGCCGAACAAGGCCTCGACCGCGCGCCGGATCTCGACCTTGTTGGCGTCGGGCGGGACGCGGAAGTGGTAGGCGTTGCGCCGCTCCTGGTCGCCGGTCGCCTTCTCGGTGATCACCGGCTTCTGGATGATCGCGCGGTAGCGCTCGATCGCGCCGCTCATCGTGCACCTCCGCCCGCGGTGACCTCGGCGGCGTCCTCGGCGGCGGCCGAGAGGCCGACGCGCGCCGCCAGCGCCTCGAGCGCCGCCGGCTCGGCGAGGACCAAGCCTCCGGCGACGACGTCGTAGGCGCAGAGGTCGCTGGCCGTGCGCACCGAAACCCGCGGGAAGTTGCGGAACGACTTCCACACGTTCGCGTCGTGCTCCGCCAGGACCACCAGCGCCCTGGATCCTCCTTTGGCTTCCAGGGCTCCGACGCCGGCCAGGACCGCGCGCGCGGCCTTCGCCGAGGGCTCGGCGAAGCCCGAGCGCTCGAAGAGCACGACCTCGCCGTCGCGCAGCTTGCCGGCGAGCGCGCTGCGCAGGGCCACACGCCGCGCCTTGGCGGGCATGTGGTAGGAGTAGTCGCGCGGCTTGGGCCCGAAGACCGTGCCGCCGCCGCGCCAGATCGGCGACTTGCGGTCGCCGGCGCGCGCCCGGCCGGTGTGCTTCTGCTTCCAGGGCTTCTTGCCCGAGCCCGCGACCTCGCTTCGCGTACGCGTGCTGGCCGTGCCCTGGCGCTGGTTCGCTTGGTAGCTGACCAGGGCGTCCTTGAGGGTCTTGTAGAGCACCTTCTCGCCGAAGGCGCGCGTGTCGAACTCGCGCTCGGCGAGCTTGCCCTGGCGGTAGACCTTGAGCTTCATCGCGCGGCCCCCTGCGCCCGCCGCTCTTCGGCGGTGCGGTGCGGCGTGCGCGCCGCTTGCACCTGGACCAGCCCGTCGTTCGGCCCCGGCACCGCGCCGGCGATGAAGAGCAGGCCGCGCTCGGCGTCGACGCGCACCACGCGCAGGTTCTTGGTGGTGTGGCGGGCGACGCCCATGTGCCCGGCCATGCGCTTGCCCTTGGGCAGCTTGCCGATGCGCCGGCTGGCGATCGAGCCCGGCTGGCGCACGTTCATGCAGCCGTGGGTCTCCGGCCCGCGGTGGAAGCCGTGGCGCTTGATCGTGCCGGCGAAGCCGCGGCCCTTGGTGGTGCCGATCACGTCGACCTCGTCGCCCGGCTTGAAGACCTCGGCGGTGATCACGTCCCCCACCGCGACGGAGGCCGCCGCGGCCAGGCGCTCCTCGCGCAGGAAGCGCTTGGGCGCCACTCCGATCGACTTGAACTGGCCGATCTGCGGCTTCTTGACCCGGCGGTCGGGCAGATCCTCGAAGCCGAGCTGGATGGCGTCGTAGCCGTCCTTCTCGCGGGTGCGCACCTGGCAGACCACGCACGGGCCCGCGGCGACGACGGTCACGCCGGTCAGCGTCCCGTCCTCGCCGTAGAGCTGCGTCATTCCGCGCTTGCGTCCTAGGATCAGCGTCATGAGCCCGAGAACCTCGAGGGTGGTGGAGCCGGTTCGACCAGGATCCGCGCCTTCGGCCCCGCCGGAGATGGGAGGCGGGGTGAAGGGCGCGGGCTCGACGCCTGGCCACGCGGCTTCCGTGAATTGGATGTAGGAGAACGTCCCGCGGTCCCGAGTCGCGCCCGGTCGGCGGGTGAGGAGAGGGTGGGGTGAGCGCGCTCGGCGCTCGTCCCTGCGGAGGATCCCACGCGGCTCGCGCGTCCTACGACCGTCGCCGGTGCGACGGGGCAGCGCGGTCGCGCTCGAAGGCCGTCAGGCCTTGATGCGGATGTCCACCCCCGCGGGCATGTTGAGGCTGGAGAGGGCGTCCACCGTCTGACCGGTGGGCTCGGAGATGTAGATCAGGCGCTTGTGCGTCCGGATCTCGAACTGCTCGCGGGATTTCTTGTCGATGAAGGGCGAGCGCAGGACGGTATAGCGCTCGATCCGCGTGGGCAGCGGGATCGGCCCGGCGACGCGCGCCCCCGTCCGCTTCGCGGTCTCGACGATCTCGAGGCCCGACTGGTCGAGGGCCTCGTGGTCGTAGGCTTCCATCCGGATCTGGATCTTGTCCTTCATACATACGGCTCTGGGAGTCTCCGCCGCGGCTCACCCGCCGGCGGTCCCGCCCTCCCGTGCGGCTCCGACCACGCCGCGACCTGGGCCCGGGGGCCCGGGTAGCGCGTGGAAGGGGGCGAGAAGATAGCAGCGGCCCCCGGACGGGTCAATGGAAGCGCAAGGAAAGGTGCAGGGGCGAAAAGCCGCCGGCTACTCCCAGACCAGGCCCCGGGCCCGCAGCTCCTCGGGAGGGACGACCCGGAAGCCCGACGGCTGCATGGAGAAGCTGGCGCGGCCCTGGGAGAGCGAGCGGACGGCGGTCGAGTAGCCGAACATGTGGGCCAGGGGCACCGTCCCGGTGACCGTGCGCAGGGCGCCGGAGACCCCCAGGCCGGAGACCTCGGCCCGGCGCGCGTTCAGGTCGGCGATCACGCCGCTGACGAACTCGGGCGGGGTCTGGATCTCGAACGACATGACCGGCTCCAGCAGGTCGACCTCGGCCTCCCCCATCGCCTGGCGCAGGGCCATGGCCGCGGCCTGGACGAAGGCGAGCTCGGCGTCCAGGCGCGGCTTCGACTCGCCCCCCGTGACGCGGATCAGCGCGTTCACCAAGGGATAGCCGAAGCGCGGGCCGACCTGCGCGCCCTCGGCGAGCGCGGAGCGCACCGCCTGGCGGAAGGCCGCCGGCACCGGGCAGTCGTCCGACCACGAGACCTCGACCGGCGGCGAGCCCTCGAGGGCTTCGATGGCCGGCGCGAGCGGCGCCAGCTCGAGCTCGACGGCGCCGAAGACCTCCTTGCCGCCGATCGCGCGCTCGACCCGGCCGCTCCCGCGTCCCGTGCGCCGCGCGGCCTCGCGGTAGGCGACGCGCGGGGGCCCCATGCTGGCCTCGAGGTGGTGCTCGCTGGCGAGACGATGCATCGCGATCTCGAGGTGCAGCTCGCCCATGCCGGCGATCAGCCATTGGCCGGTCGACTCGTCCTCGCGCTCGTGGAAGCTCGGGTCCTCGTGGGCGATGCGCTTGAGGGCCGCGCGCAGCTTGTCGCGGTCGGCGGTGGAGCGCGGCTCGACGACCATCGAGATCACCGGCTCGGGGAAGGCCAGGGGCTCCAGGAGGATGCGCTCGCCGGGATCGCACAAGGTGTCGCCCGTCCCGGTGAACTTGAGCCCGGTGAGCGCGACGATCTCGCCCGGGCCGGCGCGCTCCAGCGGCGCGCGCGCCTCGGCGTGCATGCGCAGGACGCGTTGGGCGCGTTCCTTGCGCACCACCCGAGAATTGAGCAGCGCATCGCCGGACGCGATCGTGCCCGAGTAGATCCTCACGAACGTCAAGTCCCCATGCGCCTCCGCGTGCAGCTTGAAGGCCAGCGCGGCGACCGGCGCCTCGGGGTCGCACGGCCGCTCCACGCGCTCGCCCGTCGCCGGGTCGGTCCCCGCGACCGGCGGAACGTCGAGCGGCGACGGCAGGTAGTCGACGACCGCCTCCAGCAACGGCTGGATGCCGACGTTGCGCAAAGCGGCGCCGCACAGGACCGGGAGCAACCTGCCGGCGATCGTCCTCCGCCGCAAAGCCGCCTGCAGCTCCTCGAGCGGCGGCTCGCGATCCTCGAGCACCGCCTGGATCAGGCCCTCGTCCTCCTCCGCGAGGGTGTCGACCAGCTCGGCGCGCAGCACCCCCACCTCGGAGAGCAACGCCTCCGGCACCTCCGACTCCAGCGGCGCTCCGACCCCTTCCGCAGAGAACTCCAGCGCACGCAATCGAAGCAGATCCACGACCCCGCGCAGCTGCCCCTCCTCGAACCAGGGGTACTGCAGCGGCACCGCGGGCGCGTCCAACCGCCGCTTCAAGCTCGCCATCGCCTCCAGGAAGTCCGCGCCCGGCCGATCCAGCTTGTTGACGAAGGCCACCGCCGGCACCCGGTGGCGCCGCATCTGCCGCCATACCGTCTCCGACTGCGCCTGGACGCCGGCGACCGCGTCGATCACGAGCACCGCCCCGTCGAGCACGCGCATGCAGCGCTCGACCTCGATCGTGAAGTCCACGTGCCCCGGGGTGTCGATCAGGTTGATCGCGTGCTCGCGCCAAGGCAGCGTCGTCGCCGCCGCCGTGATCGTGATCCCGCGCTCGCGCTCCTCGGGCATCCAGTCGAGCACCGCCGTCCCCTCGTCCACCTCCCCGATCTTGTGCTCGACCCCGGAGACGTAGAGGATCCGCTCCGACACCGTGGTCTTCCCGGCATCGATGTGCGCGACGATCCCGATGTTGCGCAGGCGGGCGAGGTCCATGGCGGGCGAATGGTAGCGCCCGCGGACCCCAGCGCCGGGGTTGCCTCCGTCCAAGTGGCGAGGGACGCCACGGACGGAGCGCCAACCCTTACGTCTGCTCCCCGCGGACCGCCGCCCGCCCACCTACGGCGCGCGCGAGGGAGCCAGCGAGGGAGGGATTCCTGGCCAAGAACTCGTCTGCCCACCGGTACGTGGAGCGCAAATCGAAAGCCTCCCCGCCCAGGTACACCAGCGCGGCATACAACGCCTCGATCGACGCCAGCCCGCCCGCGGGATCCACGCCCAGCTTGCTCGCTCGCGGATACGCCGTGGCCAGCGCAGGCAAGCGGCGGCGTGCCGGCTCCCCGTCAACGCTCGCGAGCAGCTCGGGCAGGTGCCGCCATGTGCAGTCGACGAGCAGCACGGCCTTGCCTCGATCGCGCTCGGACAGCTCGTCCCCGTCGGGATGGAGCAGAACCCGCCCGCGGGCATCGACCCGGCGGCCGCGCCGGTAGGCGACGAAACGGAACCCTGGCAACCCGCGCAACGGCGTGAGCGAGCACTTGCGCCGCGCCTCGCGCGGGTCGCGCAGGATCAGGACGTCCGGCAGTGCGTGAAGGAGCGGCAGAGCCACGAGGCTACAAGGTGCTCGGCGCCCGCGAGTTAGGGCCCGATCGCGAAGAGCAGCGCGCTGCTCAGTGCGCGTAGTGGCTGTAGGCCTTGTTGGCCTCGGCCATCTTGTGCACGGTCTCTTTCCACTGCACCGACGTCCCCGTTCCCTGGAACGCGTCCGACAGCTCGTCCGCGAGCCTCTGGGCCATCGGCTTGCCCTTCTTCTTGCGCGCGTTGTCGACCAGCCACCTGATCGCCAGCGACTGCTGCCGATTCCGCCGCACCTCGCGCGGCACCTGGTAGTTCGCCCCGCCCACCCGCTTGGAGCGCACCTCCACCGCCGGGCGCACGTTGTCGATGGCGCGGGTGAAGATCTCGACCTGGTCCTCCACCTCGCCCAACCGCTTCTGCGCCAGGTCCAGCGCCTCGTAGAACGTCCGCTGCGCCAGCGACTTCTTCCCGTCGAGCATCAGCTTGTTGATGATCTTCGTCGCCAGCATCGAGCCGAACTTGGGGTCCGGATCGAGCAGCACGGCGGTCGACTTGTAGTTGCGGGGCATGCTCGCTCTCTACGCTACTTCTTCGGCCGCTTCGTGCCGTACTTCGAGCGGCTCTTGTGGCGGCCCTCGACCCCGGACGCGTCGAGGCTGCCGCGCAGGATGTGGTAGCGCACGCCGGGCAGGTCGCGCACCCGTCCGCCGCGCACGAGCACCACCGAGTGCTCCTGCAAGTTATGCCCCTCGCCCGGGATGTAGCAGGTGATCTCCTTGCCGTTGGAGAGCCGCACCCGCGCCACCTTGCGCAGCGCCGAGTTCGGCTTCTTCGGCGTCTGCGTCTTCACCTGCAGGCAGACCCCGCGCTTCTGCGGGCATCCGTCGAGCATCGGCGACTTCGAGCGGTGCTTGAGCTTGGAGCGTCCCTTGCGGACGAGCTGGTTGATGGTGGGCATCGGTTGGGGGGAGCATTCTAGGGACGGGCCGGCGCCGGTCAAGGCAGGAAGGCATCGAGGCGGCCGCGAGGGATCCGTGGATCCCCCGCGACCCTCGGTCCTTTGCCTAGTCGACGTCCGCCGGCGGCTCCTCCTCGGAGGACGGCTCCGCGACGTCCACCGCCTCCTCGTCGACCTCCTCCGCGGGCGTCTCCTCGCCCTCGTCCAGGCGCAGGTCCTCCGGCTCGAGGAGCTCGTCCTCGTCCGGGTAGGCGACCCCCAGGCCCAGGCTCGGGAAGCCCTCGCCCGCGCGGCGCTCCTCCGGCTCCCGGCGCCGGCCCTCGCCGCCGGCCGCCGCCATCATCATGGCCGGCTCGGCGAGCGGATCGAGCCCGGCCACCAGGGCCTCCAGCTCGGAGTCCGGCGTGCGCGGCGTGAAGCTCACCGACCCGATCTCGCCGAAGTCGATGTTCTTCTTCACCCGCGTCCTGTGGTGGTCGCGGAAGCCCGTGCCGGTCGGGACCATGTGCCCGAGGATCACGTTCTCCTTGAGGCCCACCAGGTGGTCGCGCCGGCCGGCGATCGCCGCCTCGGTCAGGACCTTGGTGGTCTCCTGGAAGCTGGCCGCGGAGATGAACGACTCCGAGGACAAGGACGCCTTGGTGATGCCGAGCAAGAGCGTCTCGCCGGTCGCCGGCTTCTTGCGCTCCTTGCGCAGGCGCTCGTTCTCCTTGCGGAAGCGGAAGCGGTCGACCACCGCGCCGGGCAGGAACTCGCTGTCGCCGGGGTCCTTGACCGACACCTTGCGCATCATCTGGCCGATGATGATCTCGATGTGCTTGTCGTCGATCCCCACGCCCTGGGAGCGGTAGACGTTCTGGATCTCGCGCATCAGGTAGACCTGCACCTCATCCTCGCCCGAGATCGAGAGGATGTCGTGCGGGTCGAGCGGCCCGTCGACCAGGGGCTCGCCGGCGCGCACGTCGTCGCCCTTGTGCACGCGCAGGTGCTTGCCCTGCGGCACGGCATGCTCCTTCTCCTCGATCACCTCGCCCTTCTGGCCGAGCGCGCGGACGATGATCGTGCGCTTGCCGCGCTTCTTCTCGCCCAGCTCGACCACGCCCTCGATCTCGGAGATCACCGCCGGCTCCTTCGGGCGCCGGGCCTCGAACAGCTCGGTCACGCGCGGCAGGCCGCCGGTGATGTCCTCCGTGCCGGAGATGTCGCGCGCCGTCTTGGCCACCAGCTCGCCGGGCCCCACGCTCACGCCTTCGTCGACCTCGATGTAGGCGCGCTCGGGAATCGGGTAGAGCGCCAGCGGCTGCCCGGCGTTGTCCTCCAGCACGATCTGCGGGTGCAGGTCGCCCTTGTGCTCGACGACCTGCTTGCGCACGGTGCCGCGGCGCACGTCGCGCTCGACCTTGAGCGTCTTGCCCTCGATCAGGTCCTCGTAGCGGATGCGGCCCTTGAACTCGGCCAGGATCGGCACGTGGTGGGGGTCCCAGGTGCACACGGTCGCACCGGCCTTGACCTCGTCGCCCTCGGCCACGAACACCACCGCGCCGGGCGGCACCGGGTAGCGGTCGATCTCGCGCCCGCGCGCGTCGAGCAGGCGCACCTCGCCGTTGCGGTTGAGCACCACGTGCTGCCCGGCGGCGTTCTTGACCACCCTCAGGTTGACGAAGCTGACCTTGCCGGCGCGCTTGGCCTTGACCTCGCTGGCCTCGATGGCGCGGCTGGCCGTGCCACCGATGTGGAAGGTGCGCATCGTGAGCTGGGTGCCCGGCTCGCCGATCGACTGCGCGGCGATGATGCCCACCGCCAGCCCGCGCTCGCCCAGGCACCCGCGCGAGAGGTCCATGCCGTAGCAGCGCGCGCACACCCCGAAGCCCGCCTCGCAGGTCAGGGGCGAGCGCACGCGGATCTTCTCGTGGCCCAGGGCCTCGATGCGCCCGGCGGCGTCCTCGGTGATCAGCTCGTTCTCGCGGACCACCACCTCGTCGTTCACCACGTCGACGATCGTGTCGCGAGCCACGCGCCCGCGGATCGCCTGGGCCAGCGTGACCGCGACCTTCTCGCCCTTGTAGACGACACCCTTGGTGACGCCGTTCGGCGTGCCGCAGTCCTCGACCGTGACCACCACGTTCT
>DATKBQ010000407.1:0-6176 GCA_035546375.1 Planctomycetota bacterium
GAACGACGCGGCCGTTCGGGCTCGAGGGCGGCGAGGACGGCGCGGCGGGGCGCAACACTCTGTACCGCGCCGGCGAGCGCGACGGCAAAGACATCGGCGGCGTGGCGACCGTCGAGGTGCGACCGGGAGACCGACTGCTGATCGAAACGCCGGGCGGGGGAGGGTGGGGTCGGCCCGACTAGCGTCGCCGGAGCGCAGAACGTCCTACTCGGCGAGGAAGTCTCGCGCGACCTCGAGGAACTGGCCGAGCTTGTCGTGGTGCACCCAGTGGCCGGCGCCCTCGAAATTGACGAGGCGCGCGTTCTGGAACGCGGTGAGGCGCCCGTCGGCCTCGGGGTCGGAGGCCCAGCTCTCGGTGCCGCGCACGAGGAGCGTCGGGCAGGCGATGCGGCCCCAGATCGACCGCAGGTCGTCCTCGCTGAACTGGTAGGGCCCGAGGGCCCGGATGTAGTTGTCGAATTTCCAGGAGTAGGTGCCGTCCTCGTTGCGCGCGACGCCGTGCACGGTGAGATGGCGCGCCTGCTCGTCCGAGAGATGACGGTTGGCTTCCTGCATCCGGTTGGCCGCGGCGTCGACCGACTCGTAGCGGCGGGGCTGGCGCCGCGCCAGATCCTGCATGGTCGAGATCCAGTAGCGCATCCGCTCCGAAGGCGCCGAGCCGCGGCGGCGGTCGAGCATCTCGGGCGGGGCCAGGAGGCCCTCGATGGCGATCACCTTGCAGACGTTCTCGGGGTAGGTGCCGGTGTAGTGGAGCGCGACCGCGCCGCCCAGTGAGTGGCCGAGGATGCGCACCGGGTAGGCCTTGACGGCCTCGAGGAGTTGCACCATGTCGAGCACGAAGTCGGACTGGGTGTACATGCCTCCGATCGCCCAGGCGCTGTCGCCGTGCCCGCGCAGATCGGGTACCACGACGTGGTAGTCGCGCCGCAGCTCGCGCGCCACCCAGTCCCAGTTGTGCGCGTGGTCGCGCCCGCCGTGGATGAGGAGCAGCAGCGGCTTCTCCGGGTTTCCCCAGTCCAGGTAGTGCAGGCGCAGGCGCTGCGAGACGTAGAACTGCGAGGCCGGGCCGAGGGTGTCGAAGGGTGGAGCGTTCATCGGCGCCTATTGTAGACGGGCGCCGAACGCCGTCGAGTCGGGCGCTATCATCGGCTCTCTCGTGGTGGCCACCGACGCAACACCGAGCTCCGGCGCCGCAGCACGCCATGCCGATCGCGTCGCGCTCGAGGAGGGGCCGCACCGGCTGACCTACGCTGAGCTCGATTCGGCCGCCGCGACGGTCGCGGCGGCGCTTCTGGCCGGCCGCGACGATCTGGCGGAGGAGAGGGTCGCGTTCCTGATCCCGCCCTCGATCGACTACGCGGGGGTGCAGCGCGGCGTCTGGCGTGCCGGCGGCATCGCTGTGCCGCTGTGCACCAGCCATCCGCCGCCGGAGCTCGACTACGTGCTGGCCGACGCCGCGCCCGAGGTGGTGGTGGCGTCGCCCGAGTATGCCGACCTGCTGCGTCCGCTGGCGGCGGCGCGTGGCATCGCGTTCAGGCTGACCACCGAGCTTCTCGACGGCGCCGCGGGCGCGGCGGGCGCTCTACGTAAGGGGAGCTCGGCGCGCGAGGTCGGGGACGGCGGCCGCGGCACGGTGGCCGCTGCGGCGCTGCTCGCGCCCGAGCGCCGCGCGATGATCGTCTACACCAGCGGGACCACGGGCGGGCCCAAGGGCGTGGTGACCACGCACGGCGGGTTGCGCGCGCAGATCGCGAGCCTGCACCAGGCCTGGGCCTGGACGTCCGACGACCGCATCCTGCTGACGCTGCCGCTGCATCACGTCCACGGCATCGTCAACGTCCTCGGCTGCGCGCTCGCCAGAGGTGCCGCCTGCGTCGTGCACGCTGCCTTCGACGCCGCGCGCGTCTGGGACTCCTTCGCGCGCGATCGGCTCACGCTCTTCATGGCGGTGCCGACGCAGTACTACCGGCTGATCCAGGCCTGGGAGGAGGCGGATGCCGCCCAGCGCGACGCGTGGTCGAGCGCCGCGCGGCGGCTGCGACTCATGGTCTCCGGCTCGGCAGCGCTGCCGGCCCGGGTCCTCGAGCGCTTCTGCGAGATCACCGGCCAGGTCCTGCTCGAGCGTTACGGCATGACCGAGACCGGGATGATTCTCGGCAATCCCCTCGACGGGGAGCGCATCGCAGGTACGGTCGGCTCGCCCCTTCCGGGCGTCGAGGTGAAGCTGGTCGACGAGGGTGGCGTCGCCTTAGAGGGCGACGGCGAGGGTGAGGTGTGGGTACGCGGGCCCGCCGTCTTCCGCGAGTACTGGCGGCGGCCCGAGGCCACCGCCGGAGCGTTTCACGGCGACTGGTTCCGCACCGGCGATGTGGCGCGGCGCGCGGGGGGCAGGTACCGCCTGCTCGGCCGTTCGAGCGTCGACATCCTGAAGACGGGCGGCTACAAGGTGTCGGCGCTCGAGATCGAGGAGGCGCTGCGCGCGCACCCCGAGGTCTCCGACTGCGCCGTGGTCGGCCTCGCCGACGAGGAGTGGGGCGAGCGCGTCGCGGCGGCGGTGGTGCCGGCCGCCGGCACCGCTCCCAGCGCGCAGGAGCTCCGCGCCTTCGTCAAGGAACGCCTGGCCGCCTACAAGGCGCCGCGCGAGGTGCTGCTGGTCGATGCCCTGCCGCGCAACGTCCTCGGCAAGGTGGAGAAGCCGCGCGTCAAGGCTCTGTTCGCTCGCGCGCGGCCCGGAGCCGCCGGATCGCCGCCACGATGAACCAGCCCCCGACGATCATCAGACCGACCGGCCACAGCTCGTAGATCCAGTCGACGTCGAGGCCGAGCGAGAGGTCGAGGAAGGAGACCAGGCCGATCAGGAAGAGGACCGCGCCGAGCCCGAGCCCTTCGGCGGAGCTGGTCGCCGGTCGGCGGCGCGTGAGCCCGAGATCCTGGGTCAACCCGGCTCGGATCAGGCGGGCTTCGCGGTAGGCGTCGATCATGTTGAAGAGCCACACGAAGGCGACGCTCATGCCCCAGAGGTCTCCACCGCCGGGGCGGTCGGCCAGGTGCAGGGTGCCGAGCACCGCCAAAAAGAACGCGACGCCCCGGGCGTAGGAGCCGTTGTAGACCGCCCCGAGTCCCGGGAATCCAGAGAGGATGGTCGCGATCAGGGGCGAGTGACGGATCCCGGCGGGCGGGGCGGTCGAGGGAAGCCGGGGAACGCTTCCTGCCTCGGGCGGGGAGGCGCCGCCGAGATCGTGGGCTCCGGCGGCGGCGAAGGTGCTGGTGGACAATGCTGTGCTCCTGCGTGCGATCGATGGGGTCGCGATCGTGTCGTTCGCTCCGGTCGGTCAGTCGAGGTCGGCGCCGGACTCGTCGCCGTCGAACCGATCGATCACCGTCGTCGTCACCGCGCGCGACGCTCGCATCGCCGCGCGGGGCAGCGCGGCGACCGCGATACCGCCGAGGTCGGCGGCGGCCGAGGCGACCCTGCTCGCTTCCGCGCGGATCAGCGACGCCGCCGGCGACGCCTCGTCGCGCACGCGGTAAAGCGTCGCGGTGCCCGCCAGGTAGGGGTTGCCCCAAGCCATGGTCAACCCCAGCGCGAGCACGAACCCGGCCGCCAGCGGCGCCACCGGAGACGAGAGAAGGAGCCAGCTCAGGCCGCTCGAGGCCGGCGCGTCGGGCCCGCGGTAGGCCCGCGACGGCGCTGCTGCGGGAATGGCGAGCAGCCGATCGCGAAGCTCGACGGGTAGGGCGGGCCGCGAACGGAGAGAGAGCGGTGTCCACCACCGGCTCCCTCGGGCCGCACCGCCGGCTCGCAGAGCCCGGCGCGCGACTCTGGCCAGGTGGGCCTGACGGCGGCTCAGCACGGCACGACCTCGAAGTAGGCGTTGGAGCGGCCAGCGGCGGGTGCCGCGGCCGGCGAGCGGTGCAGCTCCAGGCGGCGCGCGAGATCCCGGCGCCCGCGATGGATGCGCGACTTCACGGTACCCGAGGGCAGGCCGAGCAGCGCCTCGAGCTCCTGGTACGAGAGGCCCTGGACGTCGCGCAGGGTGAGGATGAGCGCGGTCTCCAAGTCGAGCTCCGCGAGCGCCGCCTCGATCTGGGTCCGCAGCTCGCGCTCGAGGGTCTCGGCGGCGGGGTCGCTCGCGTCGCGCAGCGTAGCCACGCTCTCGAGCGGCAGGAAGCGGAAGCCGCGCTCGAGGCGCCGCCGGCGGTAATCGTCGATGCACAGGTTGCGCGACAGCCGCAGCGTCCACGCCATGAGCGGAACGTCGCCCCGGTAGCTGCCCAGATGCTGGAACATCCGCAGGAAGATCTCCTGCGTGAGGTCCTGGGCCCGGTCCCGGTCGCGGCTGAAGTGGAGCGCGAGAGAGTGGATGCGCGCCCCGAAGCGGTCGACGATCTCGCGCCAGGCGTCGGGCTCGCCATTGGCGGCGCGGCGGGAGAGGCGCAGGTCATGGCCGGGAAGGTGGATGTCCATCGGTCTCCACTCTCCCAGACGCGAGAGGGCGGAAAAGGTTCCGGTGCCAGGCGAAGGAGGGCGACTCCGTCTTCTCGTGGCGTGACCACACTCTCTCATGTTCCCCTCGAGGAGCGGCCCCGCGAGCGCCTCCTCGAGCGTGGTACCCGCAGCGTCTCGGACGCCGAGCTGGTGGCGATCCTGATCAGGAGCGGCAGCCGCCGCGCGTCGGCGGTGGAGCTCGCGCGCGGGCTGATCGAAGGCTGTGGCGGCCTTCCCGGTCTCGCCCGCGCCGACGCCTCTGCGCTGCGCCGCAGCGGTCTCGGCGCGGCCACGTCGGCGGCGGTCCTGGCCGCGGTCGAGATCGGGCGGCGGGTCGCGCGCGCCGAGCTGCCGCTCGAGGATCCGCTGCGCGAGCCCGCCGTGGTGGCTCGCTACCTGACGCTGCGCTACGGCCGCACCGATCAGGAGATCATGGGCGCGCTCTTCCTCGACAGCCGCCACCGGCTGATCGCGGAGTCGGAGCTCTTCCGGGGCACGCTGGCGCGCGCGTCGGTGGAGCCGCGGCCGATCCTCAAGGAGGGTCTCCTGCGCGGCGCCGCCGCGCTCCTGCTCTTCCATACCCACCCCTCGGGAGACCCGACGCCGAGCGCCGAGGACCTGGCCTTCACGCGACGGATGGCGGAGGCGGGAGAGGTCGTGGGCATCCGCCTGCTCGACCACCTCATCCTCGGCTCGGCGAGCCGCTTCACGTCACTGCGCCAGCGGGGCGCGTGGTAGCGTCCTCCAGCGCATGCCCGGCCCGCGGCTCCACTTCGATTGCTTCAGCGGCCTCGCGGGCGACATGTTCCTGGGCGCCTGCCTCGACCTCGGGCTTCCGCTCGAGCTTCTGGAGGACGCGGTGGCGCGGCTCGGCCTCGACGGCGTCACGCTCGAGCGCCGAGAGGCCGAGCGCGGCGGCATTCGCGGCGTCCGCTTCCGGGTCCTGGTCGATGGGGTGGCGCTCGAGGGGCCCGACCCCGAGCAGACGCCGCATCACGCCGGTGCGCGCGATCCTGGCGCCCATCGATCACTCGCCGACATCCGGCACCTGCTCGCGTCGAGCGCCCTCGATTCGGTCGTGCGCGATCGAAGCCTCGGCTTCGTGTCGCGCCTGGCGGAAGTGGAGGCGAGAATCCACCGCGTCCCCGTCGACCAGGTTCACTTTCACGAGCTGGGGGCGGTCGACGCGATGGTCGACCTCGTCGGCGCGGCGGTGGCCTGGGCGCACTTCGCCCCCGAGTCCGCGACCTGTGGGCCCATCAACGTCGGTACCGGTCGGGTGCGGACGGCGCACGGCATGCTGCCGGTGCCGGCCCCGGCCACGGCCGAGCTCCTGCGCGGCCTGCCCATCTACGGCGAAGGCGAGGGTGAGCTCCTGACGCCGACCGGTGCGGTGCTCCTGGCGGAGCTGGTCGATCGGGGGAACGGCGACTTGCCGCGGCTCGTGCTCGAGGGTGTCGGATACGGGCTCGGGAAGCGCGACCCGACCGGACGGCCGAACGCTTTCCGCCTGCTGCGCGGCGGTCCGGTGGTGGGGGAGGGCGAGATCGTAGCGCTCGAGTGCACCATTGACGACCTCCCGGGTGAAGGCCTCGGCTACCTGATGGAGCGACTGCTCGAGAGCCGAGCGATCGATGTCTTCTTCACGGCGGTGCAGATGAAGAAGAACCGCCCTGGAACCCTGGTG
>DATKBQ010000408.1:0-6115 GCA_035546375.1 Planctomycetota bacterium
CGCGGAGCCGGCGCGGAGGGCGCTGGTCACCGGGGCGTCGTCGGGGATCGGCGCGGCGGCGGCGCGGCTGCTCGCCTCGCGCGGCTACCGCGTCGCGCTGTTGGCCCGTCGGCGCGAAGCGCTCGAGCAGGTCGCGGCGTCGCTCGCGGGCCACGGGCACCTGGCGATTCCGTGCGACGTGCGCGACGAATCGGGTGTGCGCGAGAGCTTTGCCGCCGTGGGGGCCGATTTCGGCGGGCTCGATCTGCTCGTCAATGCGGCCGGCTGCGGACACCGCGGGCGGGTCGAGGAGCTGCAGCTCGACCACGCGAGGGCGGTCCTGGAGACGAACGTGCTCGGCCTCGTCGTGTGCTGCCGCGAGGCCTTGCCGCTCCTGCGCGCGGGGCGCAAGGCGGTCGTGGTCAACCTCTCGTCGGTCGTCGGGCGCCGCGGGATTCCCGGGCAGGCCGTCTACGCCGCGAGCAAGGCGGCGGTGGACTCGATCGGCGAGGCGCTGAGACTGGAGTGGGCGGGCGAGAAGATCAGCGTTTGCACGCTCAGCCCGACCTTGACGCGCACCGGCTTCTTTGCGGCGCAGCCCAATCCTGGCGCACTGCCGGATCCGGATTTGACGCGGGCCTGGAGCGCCGAGCAGGTGGCGCTCGAGATCCTGGCGCTCGACCGCCGGCCGCGCCCCGAGCGCGTCTTGAAGGCGAGCTGGCGCTGGATCGGCGTGCTCAACCGGCTCGCCCCGCGGCTCACCGACCGGTTGCTTGCACGCCGGCTCTCCTGAGCGCTCGCGTGGCCGCGGACGCGTGCTAAAACCTGCGCGGGATGCGCTCCGCCGGATCGAGACGTCGTAACGGGTGCCGCCAGGGGTCGGCGGCCGTGCGCTGGTTGGGCTTCTGCGTCGCCGCGAGCCTGGCATCGGGCTGCGGTTCCGCCGGAGTGGCCACCAGTCCGGATGCCCGGGTGAGCTGGCATGGATCCCTGCGCGCGATGATGCGCGAGGGAAGGACCGCCGTGGCGGTCTCGCTCGGCGAGCTCTTGCCCGATCCGAACCTGTACGCCGTGGGCGCCCTCGAAGGCCTCGCGGGCGAGATCACGGTGATCGCGGGGGAGGTCTGGATCTCGATGCCGGGCGACGGGCCCGGCGGAGTGGTGACCGAGCGCGGTGCGCACAGCGGGCGCGGCGCCGCGCTGCTCGTCGAGGCCCGCGTTCCCGCCTGGGACGAGCGGCGCACGGAGCGCGAGGTGCAGCTCGAAGAACTGGCGGACCTGGCACTCGATGGGAGCGCGGAGGGATCGGCGGTGCCGTTCACGCTCGAGGGGCGCGCGCGGGTCGCAGGCCACGTGGTCGACGGCCGCAAGATCGAGCCTGGGACGGATCACGCCGCGCACCGAGAGGCGGGCGTGCGCGTGCATGCCGAAGGCGAGCCCGTCCTCGCCGTCGGCTTCGCATCCCGCTCGCACCAAGGCGTCTTCACGCACCACGGCGAGTCGGTCCACGTGCACGCGGTCCTGCCCGAGCGCGGCCTGACCGTCCACGTCGATTCGATGCAGCTCGAGGCCGGCGCGCGGCTGCGCCTGCCGGCGCGCGGCCCGCGCTGATGTACCGGCTCGGCTACAACACAAACGGCCTCGCGCACCACCGCGTGCTCGACGCGCTGCGGCTCCTGGCCGAGCTTGGCTACGAGGGCGTCGCGCTGACGCCGGACGTGGGCCAGCTCGACCCCTTCGACCTGCGCCCGGGCGAGGTCGAGGCCGTGCGCCACACGGCGGCCGAACTGGGGCTCGAGCTGGTGGTCGAGACCGGCGCGCGCTTCGTGCTCGATCCGCGGCGCAAGCACTTCCCGACGCTGCTCGAGGACGCGGCCGCGGACCGCGCGCGCCGGATCGACTTCCTGCTGCGCTCGGTCGACTTGGCGGCCGAGCTGGATGCGAGCGTGCTTTCGCTCTGGTCGGGCGCGGCGCCCGGCGGCGCGAAGGCGGACTCGAGCGGGCTGGGCGAAGCCAAGGAGGCCTGCTGGTCCCGGCTCTGCGATGGGCTGGCGGTCGTCTTGGAGCGCGGGCGCGAGCGCGGCGTGCGGATCGCCTTCGAGCCCGAGCCGGGGATGTTCGTCGAGCGCCCGGCGGGCTACCTCGAGCTGGTCGACCGTCTGGGCCCCCTCGGGGAGGAGCTGGGCCTGTGCCTGGACGTCGGGCACCTGCTCGTCACCGGCGACCTACCGGTCGGCGATCAGGTCCGCGCCCTTGGACCGCGGCTCGCCCACGTGCACCTCGACGACATCCGCGACGGACTCCACGAGCACCGGATGTTCGGCGAGGGTGTGCTGGATTTGCCCGAAGTTCTAAGTGCTTTATTTGACGTGGGTTACGGCGGAATGGCGGCCGTCGAGCTGTCGCGGGACAGCCACCGGGGCGCCTGGGCGGCCCAAGAGGCGCTGGCGCGGATCCGGCGCGCCCTGGAAGTCGGCCCCTGAGCTTGCCCCTGGCCCCCCCGGCGACCCACAATGCCGCGCGACGGGGGGTTCCGTCACAGCTCAGGGTCCCGAAGTGCCTGTCCGGATCGCCGGAGGAATCGACCCATGCCCAACCCGCCCGAAGGCATGCGCACGTGTCCCACGCGCGCCGACGGAGAATCGGTCCTGTTCGCGCACTGCATCACCCTGGCGACCTGCCAGGAGCGCCAGCGCGCGCACTACCACAAGTGCCCGACGTGCGTGCACGCGAACGCGCGCAGCATGCCCGGTGCCAGTCAAGAGGTGGTGAAGGCCGCCCTGAGTCCCGCGCGGCGGGTAGGGGCCCGCTGATCGCAGCGCCTTGTCGGCGGATTGCCGCGCTCTGCCCGCGGATTGCAGCGATCTGCCCGCGGATTGCAGCGATCTGATCGGCGAGCGCGATCCGGAAGGCTTTTCCGGCTCGGCGTCGCGCCGGACGGGGTGACGCCCTCGCGCAGGCAACGTGCAGGTTGCCGCCTTCGGCTCCCGGACCTCGCGAACGGCGGGAGAGCCATCGCGCCCGACCTCGCGCGCCGCGCGGCGGCGGAACGCGGGGTAGGTTTCTCTAGCTCGCTCGCGAGCCGCGCCATCCGGCAGGGTCGGCGCAGGCGAGGGCGAGCCGCGCCGCGCGGCGCGGACCGCGCGCCGACTGCGGAGTTCCATGCCCATCCTTCGCGCCCCCTTCGTATCTATCGCGCTCGCGCTCGCACCGCTGGCCTCGGGCCAGTCCTCGTTCCGGCCGCTGCCCGACTCGGCGCTGCCCCACGCGGCGTGGGCCGGCGACCCGGGCCTCGGCGGCTCCTCCCCCGACGTCACCGCGCGCACGGCGGCGCTCTTCGAGTCGCTCGAGCAGGCTGCCGAGCTGCACAGCCCGACCTCCTTCTCCGAGCTGCGCTTCGACGCGTGGGCCGGCCGCGGCGGCGACTTCAGCGGCGCGCCCGGCTCGCTCGCGACCCAGCGCGGGAGCTGGACGGCGCGTCTCGCGCGCCGGCTGGGCGGCGGCGAGCTGGTCTCGTTCGAGGTGGAGACCGAAGCCTCGTTCTACGACCTCGGCGGCGCCACGCCGCTCGTTCCGGGGAGCGACGATCCCTTCAACGATCTCTATCGCGCCAGGTTCGCCGCGAGCGTGGCGACAGATCCGGCGGAAGAGGTCTCGTTCTTCACCGGGGTCGAGGCGACGCTCGGCGGCGAAGACGAGGTGGATCCGCTGGACGCCCTCACCGCCGGCGGGATGGGCGGCGTGCGCTACCGCGCGAGCGAGGCCCTCGCGCTGTCGCTCGGCATCGCGGCGCAGTCGCGCCTGGAGGACGACACCTGGATCTGGCCCTTCGTGGCCTTCGATTGGCGATTGAGCGACGACTGGGTGCTCTCCGCGGCGGGGCCGCGCCTCGAGCTGCGCGCAGCGCTGGACGAGCGCTGGACAGGCCTCCTGCGGGCGGACTACGAGATGCGCCAGTATCGCCTGAACGACGACGGACCGCTGCCCGACGGCGTGCTGCGCGACGAGGAGATCCACGTCGGAGCCGGCCTCGAGTACGAAGCGGGGCGCAACGTGTCGCTGCAGCTCCTGGGCGGAGCGACCTTGTGGCGCGAGCTGAACGTGCTCGACGAGGGGGGCTCGCAGGTGAGCGAGACCGAGGTCGAGGCCTCGCCTTTCGTGGCGTTCACGCTGCGCGCGAGCCTCTGAGGCTCAGGGCAGGAAGCGCTCGCTCTGCGCGGGCTTCGGGAGGCCGCAAGCATCGGCGGGCCCCAGCTCCATGCGGTGCTTCGCGACGTAGCGGTACGCAGCGTCGCGCAGAGGACGCGGCACGATCCGACCGGCCGCGCCGAGCAGGCGCCAGCCGGCGCCGGCATAGCCCAACAGGCGCAGGACCGCTTCGCTCTCTCGGTGCAGCCCTTCGCCGTCCAACAGCACCACGCTGCTCAGGTCGGCCGGCTTGCCGGGCCGCTCGAGCGCCGCGTACGTCTTGCCCTGCAGCGGCGAGAAGCGCAGCCGGCCGCGCCGATCGTGGGCCAGAGACCAGCGCACCGAGCGCGCGCACAGGCCGCACTCCCCGTCGTAGAAGAGGATCGGCGCGTCGAGCTCGCGGGGATCCATCGGACGGTGGTGGGGGCTCCAAGCGGCTGCGCGGGATCGATCGGAGAGCGAGCCAGCCGGCCTCGGGCGCCGGCTCGCCGGCGGCTCAGTCAGGCCACAGCCACGCGAACGTGCCGGCCGTCAAGAGCGCGTAGACCAGCCCGTCGAACATCGAGCGGAACGTGACCGACCAGGGCTTGTACTTCCAGATCGAGTCCGAGGGCGATTGCCAGGAGTAGGCGAGCCAGGCCGAGGCGCCGACGACCTGGAACACGGGCAAGTACTGCGCTCCCACGTTCAGCGTGCTCCTGCCGACGTAGGCCGCCAGCATGGAGACCACGAACGAGTAGGCAATCCACTTGCCGAGGAAGGGACCGAGCTTCATCGGCCCGGAGCGCCCGACGTAGAGCACGGAGTTGGGGCCCTCCTCGAACTTGCGCTTCATCTCGGGCGAGGCCTGCTCCTTGGGATCCAGGCAGTGGGGCATGACGTACTGCCCGGGCGCGGGTGCGCCCTTGCGGATCGCGGCGCGCACCTCGTCCTCGTTGGCGAGCTTCTTGTAGTCGGGGTTGTGCAAGCGCAAGACCATGTGGATCAGCGAGCTGGCGATGAAGACCAGCACGGTCGCGATCAACGCGGGCAAGAGCAGGTCGGACCACGGGACCATGGAACTCCTCCTGGACAGGGATCGGCGTGGCCGGGTGCAGTGGCGCCCGGCCGTGCGCGGCGGAGCATACCGCCGCCCCGGCGGAGCGTATGCTCCGCCATCCCATCGGCGACCTCGGAAAGCCCTGCAGGATCTGCGTGGCGCTGCGTCAGGCGCTCAGGCCACCGCGTAGGCGCGCGCCGCCGCGACGCTGACCAGCTCGTCCAGCTCGGGCGAGTACGCGCTGAGCCGGCCGCCGTAGACGCAGCCGGTGTCCAGGCCGAGCGCCACCAGCCGCTCGCCGACGCGGCGCGCCCGGGGCAGCGGACTGGGGGTGTGCCCGAAGAGCACGAGCTCGGGGCCTCCGTAGCGCTCGTACCACCAGGGTTTGCCCGGGCCCTCGAGGCGGCGCAGGCCGACGAGGTCGCGGACCGCGTTGCGCTCCGGCGGGATCCCGGGTCGGATTCCGGCGTGGACGGCGCACCACTCGCGGCCGTCGCGGGTCGGCCCCGCCCCGTCGAGGTCGCGCGAGCGCAGGACGAAGCCGGAGTGTCGCTGCAGGAAGCGCAGCACCTCGGCGCGGCGCCCGGGCTCGACGCGGCAGCGCGAGCCGCCGTCGCCGTCGAGGTCGCGCTCCTCCAGCTCGGGGAAGCGCTCGCGCAGCGGCGGGCGGTCGAGCGGGTCGGTGCCGAGCGGGGCCAGCCCCGCGCGGCGCAGGATCGCCAGCTCGTGGTTGCCGAGCACGAAGTGCGCGCCGGATCGCTCGAGGAGATCGACCACGCCGGCCGGGTCCGGGCCGCGGTGGAAGAGGTCGCCGACGGCGACCAAGCGGTCTCCGGAGCCGGTCGCCAAGCGCTCGAGGAGCCGCGCCAGCTCCTCGGCGCAGCCGTGGATGTCGCCCACGACCCACGT
>DATKBQ010000409.1:0-2548 GCA_035546375.1 Planctomycetota bacterium
CCTGCCGCATGGACGACGTGATCCAGGCCGTCGCGCTGATCCGGCCCGGGCCGGCCGGCTCGGGAATGAAGGAGGCCTACGTGCGCCGCTTCCGCGGGCTCGAGGAGCCGCGCGCGCCGCACCCGCGGCTCACCGAGCTCCTGTGGGAGACCCACGGGATCATGCTCTACCAGGAGGACGTGATGCAGGCGGCGGCGCTGCTGGCCGGCATGGAGCTGGCCGAGGCGGACCTCTTGCGGCGCACGCTGCAGAAGCGCCACGGGCGCGGGATCGAGCCCTTGCGCGAGCGTTTCCTGTCGGGCGCAGCGGAGAACGGCGTCGCGAGCGAGGACGCGCACAGGGTCTGGGAGCTGATCGCCAACTTCGTCTCGTTCACCTTCTGCAAGGCTCACGCGGTGACCTACGGCCGCATCGCGTACCGTGCGGCGTGGCTCAAGGCGCACCACCCGGCGGTGTTCCTCGCGGCGTTCCTGGCCAGCGAGACCGGCTACTACGACCCGCGCGTGTACGTCGAGGAGGCGCGGCGGCTGGGCGTGCCGATCCTGGGGCCCGACGTCAACCGGAGCGGGCGCACCTTCGCGACCGAGTGGATCTCGAGCGGCGGCGCGGAGGTGCCGTGCCTGCGCCTCGGGCTGGGGCAGGTCAAGGGCCTCTCGCAAGCGACGCTCGAGCGCTTGCTCGCGAGCCGCGCCGCGCGCGGGGCGTTCCTCTCGCTGCCCGACCTGCTCGAGCGCAGCGGAGCGCACACCGACGAGGCCGAGCACCTGATCCAGTGCGGCGCGCTCGACTCCTTCGACCGCACGCGGCCGGAGATGCTGTGGCGCCTGCACCTCTTGCGCGCACCGCGCACGCGCGCGCCGCGCGATCTCGGGCCGCTCGACCCGGCGCAGCTCGCCGCCTGCCGCTCGACGCCGCAGAGCCGCGCGAGCGAGGCGATCTCCCGCGCCCGCGCGCGGACCGGCGGCTGGTCCCAGCACGGGATCGGCCTCGGCCGGGCCGAGCTGGCGCCCGGCGAGAGCGCGGCGCTCTTCCCCGAGCCGGAGACGCCGGCCTTGGTCCTGCCCGGCCTGCCCGACCTCGACGCGCGCACGCGCGGCCTGATCGAGCTCGAGCTGCTCGGCTTGACCTTGAAGGCGCATCCGACCGCGCTGCTTTCTTGCGCCGCCGATGCGCGCATCGCCGAGTCGGCCGCGCGCGGCGGCCCGCGCCCGCCGAACGCGATCCGCTGCCGCGACCTCGCGCGCTTCGCCCGCGGCCGCGTGAGCCTGCGCGGCTGGCTCGCCGCGACGCGCCGTACGCGCACGTCCAAGGGCGAGTGGATGCGCTTCTTGACCCTCGAGGACGAGAGCGGGATCGCCGAGGTCGTGCTCTTCCCCGACGTCTACCGCCGCGACGGGCATCTCCTGACCTCGCAGGGCCCCTACCAGATCAGCGGCGTCGTCGAGGACCAGCTCGGCGCCTGCACGCTGCACGCGGAGCGGGTGTGGTGAGCGAGGGGGCCGCGGCCCCCTCGTTCGTTCGCCGACCAGCGATTCAGGCTAGACCGGCGACTCCTCGCGCAGGATGCGGCCGTACGGTACGCGCGCTCCCAGGTGGGTCAGCATCGCGCGGACGCCGAAGAAGACCCGCGTGAGCCACACGTTGACCGGCTGGGATCGCACCCAGCGGCGCTTGACGAACTCGCCGTAGAGGCGCACGCCGGGCTCGAACTGCGCTGGATCGCGGTAGTCGAAGGGCTCGTCGCTCAACAGGGGCTCCCAGACCCAGGCGCAGTACTCACGCATCTTCCGCAGGCGCTCGGGCTCGACTGGGCGTGCCTGGTCGAGGTCACAGCCCAAGAGGATCGAGGCTTGGATCGCGCGCTCGTCCCCGGAGAGCGCGGCGCGCTCGGTCTCGAGCACGTAGCGGAACTCGTCCTCGCTGAAGCGATAGCAGCAGCCCAGGTCGATCAGCCCCAGGCGACCGTCGGCCAGGAAGAGGTAGTTGCCCGGATGCGGATCGGCGTAGACCGTGCGCGCCTGGTACCACAGGCGCATCGACGCGCGCGCGATCTGCGCCCCGTGGCGGTCGCGCAGCTCCTGCGGCGGGTCGGAGGCGAGGAAGGCGTCCAGGTGCACGCCGTCCACCCAATCCATGGTCAAGACCCGGCGGCTCGAGAGCTCGGGCACCACGCGCGGGACGATCACGTCGTCGAGGCCCGACAGCGCGCGCCGCGCGAGGCGCAGGTTCTCGGCCTCCTGCTCGTAGTCGGCCTCGGCCTCGAGCATCGCGCGGATGCCCTCGAACTGCGCGAGGAGGTTCTCCCAGTCGCCGCTCAGGCGCATGCCGAAGGCCGCCGCCTTCAGGTTGCGCAGGTCGTCCTGGATCGTGCGCGCGATGTCCGGGTACTGGGGCGTCAGGAAGCCTCGCGGCCGAGGCGAGACGGGCGATCTCGGGGTGGCCAAGAGAGGGTCCGCCGCTAACGGCGATGCTCGCTGCCGCCGAGTCGCCTTGCGTGCGTGCTGGGTTCAGGGAGCGAGCCAGCCGCGGCGCGCGAGCTCGGCTTGCA
>DATKBQ010000410.1:0-2009 GCA_035546375.1 Planctomycetota bacterium
GCGTAACCCTACTGGAGGAACCCGTGTAGAGCGCTGCCGGGGCCGGTCGAGAAGGTGCAGACGAAAACCCTCACGCTGGACGAGACGTTCCTGCGCGGCCTCCTGGCCGAGCTGGGGCAGGGTGCGCGCCGCTTCCGCTTCGAGGTGGCGCCGAACCCCTGCGTCGGCGCGGCGGTCTTGGCCGGGCGCAGCGTCGTCGCCCGCGGCTGGCACGAGGTGTGGGGCGGGCCCCACGCCGAGGTGCGCGCCCTCGACGCGGCCGAGGCGGCCGGCGTCCCCGTCCCCGAGTTCGACACGGGGCTCGACACGCTGGTGGTCACGCTCGAGCCCTGCTCGAGCCGCGGCAAGACGCCTCCCTGCACCGAGCGCATCCTGGCCTCTGGCATCAAGCGCGTGGTGGTCGGCTCCCTCGACCCCGATCCGCGCCACCGCGGCGAGGGCCTGCGCCTCCTGCGCGAGGCCGGGCTCGAGGTCATGCTCCTCGCCGACGCCTCGCCGATCGAGGTGCTCGCGCCGCACTTCGCGCGCTGGGTCGACCGCGACCGCCTGCGCCGCCCGCGCCCCTGGACCCTCGCCAAGTGGGCGCAGACGCGCTCGGGCCACCTCAGCCCGCCGCCCGAGATCGGCGGGGGCCGCTGGATCAGCGGCCGCGAGGCGCTGGAGGAGGTGCACGTCCTGCGCGGGCGGGTCGACGCCATCGTCACCGGCGTCTCGACCGTCCTGCGCGACGACCCGCGCTTCAGCGTGCGCCCGCCGGGGGACCCCTCGCATCCGCCGCTGCGGGTCGTGCTCGACAGCTACCTGCGCACGCCGACCGACGGGCGGCTCTTCGCCCTGCCCGGCCCGGGCGAGGGCGCGGGGCCCCTGCACGTGCTCTGCCAGGCGGGCTCGAACGCCGCGCGCCACCGCGCGCTGGAGGGCGCCGGGGCGACCCTCACCGGCCTGCACCCGAGCGAGGAGGACAACCTGGACCTGCGCGACGTCCAAGCGTGGCTGTGGCAGAACGGCGTGCGCCGCGTGCTCCTCGAGGCCGGCCCGAGGCTGCTCTCGCGCTACCTGGAGGCCGGCTTCGTCGACCAGCTCCGCGTGTACACCGGCAACGTCAACGGAGGCGTCGGCGACTCGATCGCGCAGAGGCTCGTGCAGCTGCGGCTGGAGGAGCGGCTGGACCGCGAGGTCGGCTCCGACAGCGTGCTCGAGGCGTTCACGGCGGACTCCGGGGCGCGCTGAGGGCGCGAGGTCGGCTCGCTCACCCCGCAGCGGGTCAAGCGCCGGCGCGAGTCAGCCGAACAAGGGGCTGCGCGCCCCCTCGGAGCTGGTGTCGAGCCGCCGGGCGGGCTAGGAGGCGAACGTCCGCTATCCTCTCCCCTCGCCGATGACGAGTTTCGCTTCTTCAGACGCGGCCCGCCTGCGCGCCTCCCTGGCGGCGTTGCTCCTCGTCGCGGCGGGGGCCTTGCTCCTCGCCGGCTCCTGCCGCTCGACGCGTGTGGGCCCGCGGGTGCGCCCGGTGCCGGCCGAGGCCTCGGCGGCGCTCGAGGAGGCCCGCGCGTGGTCGCGGGTCGCCGGAGCGCAGGCCCACGAGCGCGCCTGGACGGCCGCGGCGCGCGCGCGCGAGCTGGCCCCGGACTGGATCGCGCCGCGCCGGCTGCTCGACAACTTCCTCCTGGCGGAGCTGCTCGGCGTCGAGGCCCTGGCCGAGCACCGCAGCGCCCTCGAGCGCCGTCCGGCGGACGCCGCGGAGCTGTACCTGGCGGGCCGCCTGGAGGGGCACTCCGGCGAGCGGCGCTTCAAGGCCGCGGCCGCCGCGGATCCCTCGCTCGCCTGGGCCTACCACGGCCTCGCGCACTCCGGGCTGCAGCGCGGCGACACGCGGCTCGCGCTGCGCTACGGCCAGATGGCGCTCGAGCGCGCCCGCGATCCTTGGGAGCGCACGTACTTCACCTCGGCCTTGGCGCGCTACCACGTGGCGCTGGATCGCCAGCGCGACGCGCTCGCCTTGCTCGAGGCGC
>DATKBQ010000411.1:0-4608 GCA_035546375.1 Planctomycetota bacterium
TGGAGGGCTTCTACCGCCGCGCGCGCGAGCGGTTCGGCGGGCGGCTCGTCGCGGCGGGAGCGGGCGGCGTGCTCGCCCTGAGCCGCGCGCTGCGCCGCGGCGAGCTGGCCGGCATCCTCCCCGACCAGGACCCCGGCCGGGGCGGCGGCATCTTCGTGCCGTTCTTCGGCGTGCTCGCCAACACGAGCGTGCTCCTCTCGCGGCTGGCCGGGCGCAGCTCCGCGCCGGTCGTCTGGGCGTACGCCGAGCGGCTGCCGCGCGGCGCCGGATTCGCGATCCGCTTTCGCCGCGGCTCGGACGCGATCTCCGGGCCGGACCTCGCGCTGTCGGCGGAGGCACTGAACCGCGACCTGGAGCGCTTGGTGCGCGAGCGCCCGGGGCAGTACCTGTGGAGCTACAAGCGCTTCCGCGTGCGCCCGCCGGGCGAGCCCGACCCCTACCGGAGGCGGAGGTGAGCCGGGCCGCCGGCGGGCTAGTTGCCCAATCCGGGCCGCGGTGATACCAGTGGACGGTGCGGGGGAGGCCCCCCTGCATCCCGGCCGCCCCGGTTCTCGCCCGGCGGGCGGCGCCCGATGCCCCGAGAAGCCGCACCGACCCGCGATCCCACGGCCGAGCCCGCCGCACTACGACCGCCGGTGGCGCACGACCCGCGGCTCTCCGGCGAGCTGGAGCGCGCCCGCGCGCGGGCCGAGGGGCGAGCGTTTGCGGTCCTGTTCGCGGCCATCGACCGCCTGGAGCGCTTCGACGGCGAGCAGGCGCGCGCCGCGGCCGTGCGCAGCATCGAGTCGGTGATCGCCGCGGCGCCGCTCGCGCGCGGGGCCACCGTCTGGCGGCTCGACGACACGCTCGTCATCGCGCTCGCGGTAGAAGACGGCAAGGCCGCGTGCGCCCTGGCGAAGCACTTCGTCGTCGAGGCGCGCAAGCTGCGCGTCGCCCATGGCGGCCATGCCTACCGCGTCCCGCTGAGCATCGGGCTCGCGCACGACCAGCGCAAGCTCGCCGTCGACGCCGGCACGCTGCTGCGCGTCGCCGAAGAGGGCCTGCGCGTCGCGCGCGCCGGCGGCGGAGACCACTGGGCCCACAGCGAGCTGTACGAGGTCTTCCAGCACAAGCCGTCCGTGCACTCGGCAGACGAGATCGCTCCGAGCGATTCCTCGCGCCTGCGCGAGGTCGAGCTGCCGCGCGGCGAGGGCTCGCCCTCCGCCGGCGCCGCGACCGTCCCCGCGACGGCATCCGGCGCCCTCCAGCAAGCGCTGGTCGAGAAGCTGGCGCGCTTCTGCGCGAGCCTCGAGCCCGGCTCGGAGGCGCGGGTGCGGCTGGAGGAGGAGCTGGCGGCGATCGACGCGCTGCGCGCGCCGGCGCCGGGCGGAGCTCAGGACGCGAACGGCGAGGCCGCGCGCGTCGAGCTCCTCGAGCGGCGCGTCTCCAAGCTCCTGCGCGCCCTGGAGCTCGCGGAGGGCGAGATCGCCCGCCTCAGCACACTGGTCGGCCTCGACAACGGGATCCCGTCGATCTACCGCGAGGTGCAGGGTCTCTCCACGGAAGCCGCGTTCGCCAACCTGAAGCGCGAGCTAATGCGCCAGATCTTCCAGGCGAACGTAGTCCTGCGCGAGAGCACGCTCAGCGCCAATTGAACGGGCGTGCGGCGATCCGCCGCTCGTGGCGCGTAGCGCCTGTGCCGTAGCCGCGCCAGCAGGCGCGGCCTAAGGCGGCCTACGACTCGCCGAGGAGATCGAGAATCGCTCGGATACGAATACCGAGCTCAGGAACGTCCCGGGTGGCCGTGGCAAAGATCGTAGACCAGGAAACGGCGAAATACTCGTGCACGACGACGTTGCGCAAGCCCACGATCGTCCTCCACTCGATCTCGGGATGCCCTGATCGGAGGTCGTCGGAGACGCGCGTGGCAGCCTCCCCGATCACGGTCAGCTTCTGGAGCACCGCGCTTTGAAGGAGCTCGTCCTGTAGGAAGTCCCGTTCCTCCACATCCCGGAGAAAACGAGTGATCGACTCCGCAGCGGCGAGCAGGTCGCGCAGGTAGAGCTCGTCAGGCCGCATAGATCCGTCGAGCCGAGGCGAGCACCTCGTCGCGGATGACGGGTTTCAGCCCATCCTTCGGGACGAGGTCGACCTTGCGACCGAGCAGATCCTCCAGTCGATGCTGGAGCCGGATGAGGTGGAAGAGGCTGACGTGCAGGTCGGGATCGAACTCGACCAGCAGATCGACGTCGCTCCCTTCGGCGAAGTCATCGCGCAGGATGGATCCGAAGGCGGAAAGCTCGAGGACGCCGAACGCGGCGCACACTTCGGCCAGCTCGGCCTGGGATGCGGAGAGTCTCCGGAAGATGTCCATGGGAGCCTGTTCATGGTGCTGGCTTTGCCCGAGGCCGTCCAGGGGCCGACTGTTCGGAGTTGCCGTGCTCGCGACGGCTCAGGGCGGAGGCGGGAGGATTCGAACCCCCGAGGGCTTGCGCCCTGGCGGTTTTCAAAACCGCTGCAATCAGCCGCTCTGCCACGCCTCCGGGCGCGTGGGAAGCCTAAGCCGTGGAACGCGGGCGCCACAAGGCTCCTGCCGCGCGAAGGAGGGACGCCGGGCTACTCCTCGGCTCGCGGGAGCGGGTCGGGGCCGGATTCGTCGCTGCGCACCTGCTCGAGCACGTGCTCGGCGACGCGGATCGGGCAGCGCGCGCGCAGGGCCAGGGCGATCGCGTCGGAGGGGCGCGCGTCGATCACCGCGGTCGTGTCGCCCTGTGCGCTCTGGAGCACGAGCTGCGCGAAGAAGGTGTTCTGCCGCAGGTCGACGATGTCGCAGCGGCGCACCTCGGCGCCCAGCGCCTGGATCGCGGAGTAGCACAGCTGGTGCGTCATCGGACGCTCGTACTCGATCCCCGCCACCACGCGATGGATCTCCGCCGCCTCGTTGGTGCCGATGACGATCGGGAAGCCGCGCTTCCCGCCGCGCTCGCTGAGGAAGATGTACTGTCGCTCGTCGCGGTCGCGGATCACGATCCGGCCGAGCAGCATCTCGACCATCGGGCTGTCGCCGTTTTCGGCCATCCTCTGGGTGCGCCAATCGCTCGCGCGCCGGGGAGAGCCTCGTCCAAGTCGGGCGCCGGATCAAGGGCTCGACGTCCCGCAGCCTCACCAGCGCCGGAACTGCCCTCGCCGGCGCTCGCGCAGGACGATGTCCTCCAGCGGACCCTCTTCCTCGGCATGGACGAAGGCGCTCGCGGTCTCGTCGCTCCAGGGGCAGAAGCGGCAGCGCAGGCCGTGCGTCGCCTTCGGATCGATGCGCACCAGGCCCTTGCGGCCGCACTGCGGACACGTCCGGTCGGCGCGCGCGGGGAACAGGACCGAGACCAGGATCCAGGAGAACCCGAGGCCGATCACCAGGCCGAAGGCCAAGCCGAAGACCCCGTCGGGTCCGCGCAGCACGAACAGCAGCGCGGCTGCGATCGCGCAGAGGATCAGCGGAGACAAGAGCCAGGCCCCGCGGTGCGCGGGAGGTGCCGCCGGCTGGCGGGCCTCCGGCGGCGCGCGGTGCTCGAGCAAGACGTCGCGGTCGAAGCCGAGGCCCGGCTCGCGGCCGGGGCGCCGGGCATCGCCGGGGTTGCGCTCGAACGGGATCACGGGAGGTCTCGCAAGCGAGTCTAAGGCGCGGCGTGAGTTTCGCCCACCCGCCGCGCACGCACGGGGATACGGGCCCGCTCGGCTTTGTTCGCGCGTCGAGCCTCGGCCGTAGAATGAACGCGCGATCATGCCGAAGCCGAGCGCCTCACCCGCCCCGAGAGCCGCCGGGGCCGAGCCCGTCGAGCGCGGGCGCTGGCCCGACAACCCGGTGCTCGCTCGGGTCTGGCGCGGGGCGCACGTCGAGTCCCAGCACCGCGGCGCCTGGGTGCTCGTCGACCGCTCGGGCGCCGTGCGAGCCGGAGCGGGCGACTCCCGCCAGCCGGTCTTCGCGCGCAGCTCGGTCAAGTCCCTGCAGGCCCTGCCCTTGATCGAGAGCGGCGCCGCCGCCCGCTTCGCCTTCTCCGACGCCGAGATCGCCCTGGCCCTCGCCTCCCACGGCGGCGAGCCGTGCCACGTCGAGGTGGTTGCGGCCCTCCTGGAGAGGCTCGGGCTCTCGCAGGCCGATCTCCAGTGCGGGCCGCAGCCGCCCGCCGACCCCGCGGCCCGCTCCGCCCTCGAGGGCGCCGGCCTCGAGCCCAGCCCCATCCACAACAAGTGCTCGGGCAAGCACGCGGGCTTCCTGGCCCTCGCGCTCCACCTGGGCGCGGACCCGGAGCACTACCTCGATCCGGAGGCACCTCCCCAGCGCTTGGTTCGCGAGGCCGTGCTGGCGATGGCCCTTGCGCGCCCGGGCGAGGTGACCCTCGCCGTCGACGGATGCAGCGCTCCGACCTTCCGTCTCCCGCTCGAGCGCCTCGCGACCGCCCTGGCTCGGGTGGCCGATCCGGCCGACCTGCCCCCCGAGCGCCGGGCGGCCTGCGAGCGGATGGCTACGGCCGTGGCGCGCCATCCGGAGCTCATCGCCGGGAACAAGCGCCTTTGCACCGTCCTCGCGCGCGTCACCGGCGGGCGGATCTTTCCCAAGGTCGGCGGCGAGGC
>DATKBQ010000412.1:0-6450 GCA_035546375.1 Planctomycetota bacterium
GCCGTCGCGGAGCTGGGTGTGCTTCAGCCCGCGGTGCGCGCGGCCGTTGTCGGGATCGAAGGCCAGGATGGCCCCGTAGGCCTGGTCGCGCTCGGCGTAGAGCTTGGCCGAGCCGCACCACTCGGCCAGGGCTTCCAGATCCCCGAGGATCGCCGCCGTCTCGCGCGCGAAGCCCTGGTCGAAGGTCTCCGGCGGCGCTTCGGGAGAGGACGATACCGGCGGCTCGGCGGGGGGGTCCTGGGGCTCGGAGCCTGCGCGCGGAGCGAGCGCGAGGGCGAGGGCGCAGGCCGCGGCCCGGCTCCAGCTCCTGCTCCTGCGTCTCAAGAGTCCTCCTCCCGCCGGCCGCGCCGTGGCGGTCTCCCCGGCTCCCCTTATCACCAAGACGCCGCGGAGCAACAGGTCCTTCCCTCCCCTACGGATTCGCGCCGGGGCGCGTGAGGGGGAGGGTCAGTCTTCCGAGCCCAGGGTGGCCTTGAACCCGTCGATCAAGGCCTTCGTCTCGGCCTCGTCGAGGCGCGCCGAGGGGTGCATCAGGGCGTAGTACCACAGCGGCATCTCGCCCTCCTCGACCATCTCCACCGCCTCGAACTGGTGGCGCTGCGGGAGGTGCCACTCCGAGAAGTTGAGGTGCTCGCGGGCCTCCTCGACGTCGTGCTGGACGAGCCAGGAGGCCGGCGCGACGTGGGCGTACCAGGGCCAGCGGCTCTCGTTGGAGTGGCAGTCGTAGCAGGCGCGCCGGACCAGCTCGCGCGTGCGCGGGCTGTCCCATTCGGGCTCGCGCACCACCGGAGGGTTGGTGTGATCGCGCCCGAAGGGCACGAGCTGGAGCAGCGCGAGGGCCGCGACCGGCGCGATCAGGATCCAGCGCACGGTGCGGCTCATCGCGGGCCGTCCAGGTCCAGGGCACGGGAGGCGCGCAGGTCCCGCGCGCGCTCGAGGAAGCCCTCGAAGGGCACCACCTCCTGCTCGCGGGTGTCGCGGCGGCGGACGGCGACCGTCCCCGCCTCCACCTCGCGCTCGCCGGCGATCAGCAGGAACGGGATCCGCGCGTGCTGGGCCTCCTTGATCTTCTTGTTCATGTGGGCGGGCTCGTCCATGCAGGCCACGCGAAAGAGCTCGTCCTGCAGCCGGCCCGCGAGCTGGCGCACGTAGTCGGCGTGCTCTTCGCGGATCGGGATCAGCGCGACCTGCTTCGGCGCGCACCAGAACGGGAAGCGGCCGCCGAAGTGCTCGACGAGGGCCCCGACGAAGCGCTCCAGGCTGCCGAGGATCGCGCGGTGCACCATGATCGGGCGCTTCTGCACCCCGTCGTGGTCGGTGAAGGCGAGGTCGAAGCGCTCGGGCAGGTTGAAGTCGCACTGCACGGTGGCGTTCTGCCACTCGCGGCCCAGGGCGTCCCGGATCTTGAAGTCGATCTTCGGGCCGTAGAAGGCGCCGCCGCCCTCGTCGAGCTCGAGCGGCAGGGAAGCGCGGGCGGCGGCCTCGCGCAGGGCGGCGGTCGCGCGCTCCCAGACCTCGTCGGATCCGATGGTGCGCTCCGCGGGCTTGGTCGCGAGGTAGGCCTGGAACTGGAAGCCGAACGTCGTGAAGAAGCGCCGGACGAGCTCGCAGACGCGGGCGATCTCCTCGGAAAGCTGCGCCGGCGTGCAGAAGACGTGCGCGTCGTCCTGGGTGAAGCCGCGCACGCGCAACATCCCGTGCAAGACGCCGGAGCGCTCGTAGCGGTACACGGTGCCGAGCTCGGCCCAGCGCAGCGGCAGGTCGCGGTAGCTGCGCGTGCGGGTCTTGTAGATCAGGATGTGCCCCGGGCAGTTCATCGGCTTGACCCGGTAGGGGGCGCCGTCGATCTCCATCGCCGAGTACATGAGATCGGCGTAGTTCTCGAGGTGGCCGGAGACACCGAAGAGCTCCTCGCGGGCGACGTGCGGGGTGTAGACCGGCTCGTAGCCGCCGCGCGCGTGCTCCTCCCACCAGAAGTCCTCGATCGCGCGGCGCACGCTGCCGAGGTTCGGGTGCCAGAAGATGAAGCCCGCTCCGGCCTCGGGGTGGGTGCTGTAGAGGTCGAGCTCGGCCCCCAGCTTGCGGTGGTCGCGCGCGCGAACCTCCTCGAGCCACGCGAGATGCCGCTCGAGCTCCGCTTGGCTCCAGAACGCGGTGCCGTAGACGCGCTGGAGCATCGGCCGGTGCTCGTCACCCTTCCAGTAGGCGCCGGCGATCGAGAGCAGCTTGAAGTGGAAGGCGCGGTCGAGCCGGTCGACGTGCGGCCCCTCGCACAGGTCCTGCCAGTCGCCGTGGCGGTAGAAGGTGATCGTCTCGCCGGCGGGGATCTCCTCGAGCGCCTCGAGCTTGTAGTCCTGCCCCGCCAAGCGCGCGCGCGCTTCCTCGCGCGTCACCACGTCGCACTCCATGCGCGGCGCGCGCTGCGCGATCCGGCGCATCTCCTTCTCGATCTTCGCGAGGTCGCCTTCCTCGAGCGGCTCGGGGAGGTCGAAGTCGTAGTAGAAGCCGTGCTCGATCGGCGGCCCGAAGCCGAAGCGCACGCCCGGATAGAGCTTGGCGACGGCGGAGGCCATCAAGTGCGCCACCGAGTGGCGCAGGGTCGAGAGCGGGAACGGCTCGGCCGCCCGCGAGGGTTCCTTCAGCTCGGTCATGGTGCTCGGGTGCGTCCCCGCCCCACCGAATGCCGGGGGGGGGCCGGGCGACCTTCGGGCACCGCGCGTCGCGAACGGACCGACCTGGCCCGCCGGACCCGCCTCCGGCCCGGTCGGAGGGCGGGGCGGGGGATGGTAACAAGCCGCCGGATTCCGCTGCGACGCCCGCCGGAGCCTGAACCGATGGGGAATCGGTGGAAGAGGTGGGGAGCTGAGGTCCCCCGGCGAGGGAGCGGAATCCGGCTGCCTGCTCGGCTTATCGGCCCTGTCATCGCGCGGTCCTAGGGGGGAGCGCGGTGCTGCGAAGGACTTTCCCATAACAGGGAATCAAGGGATGCGGCTGGCCCTGGTCGGATCGGATGAGCCCCCGAGGGCTCGCTCGACTCGGGACGATTCCTCGCTGCGGTCGATGAGGTCATGATTTAGCATCACTGGCGATGCGTAAACGATGCGCAACCTGGAAGCGAGCCCCATGATCCACCCGAGCGACATCCACACCCTGACCGAGTTCAAGCGCAAGTCCACCGAGCTGATCGAGCGCCTCGAGTCCGGACGACCTCAGGTCCTCACCGTCGAGGGCCGGCCGAAGGCAATCCTCATGGCTGTGGCCGCCTTCGAGAGGATGGCGGCGCTCGCGGAGCGCGCCGAGGCCATCGAGGGAATCCGGCGGGGCTTGGAGGACGTCGACGCCGGTCGGACCCTGCCGCTGGAAGAATTCGAGGCCGCGCTGAGGAAGCGTCTTGGTCTCGAGACCGAGGGATGAGCTATCGGGTGCACGCGACAGCCGCGGCGCTCGAGGAGGTGGTAGCGATCGGCGAGTGGATCGCCTCACAAGGGGCGCCAGAGGCTGCTGAGCGAGCTGGCTGCGGCATTGGAGGAAATGGAAAGAACGCGACGGCCCTCCGGCCCGACATGAGCTTCGGATCATGCGGCGTCATCGATGGCGAAGGCGCCGAACGGAAGCTCGGTGCGCGCAAATCAGGATCGCCTGGATTCCTCTTCCAACCGCCGCCAGATCCGCACCTCGGTGGCCAGATCGATGCCGGTGCGCTGCGCGACGCGGTCGCGCACGTCGTCGATCAGGCCGAGCACGTCGGCCGCGCTCGCCCGGCCGCGGTTGACGATGAAGTTCGCGTGCAGCGGGCTGACCAGCGCGTCGCCGCGCGCGAGGCCCTTGCAGCCGCAGTCCTCGATCAGCTTCCCGGCGCTGCGGCCGCCGGAAAGCTCGCGATCGGGGTTCTTGAAGATGCAGCCCGACGAGGACTCGGTCACGGGCTGGACGCGCTTCTTCTCGAGCAGGTATTCCCGGGCGCGCTCGCGCACCTCGTCGGGGTCGGCGACCTCCAGGCGCAAGACGGCCTCGACGGCGACACGGGAGCCGAGCCCGCCGTCGCGGTAGCGCGGGTTGCAGCGCTCGCGCGGGAGATCGACGAGCTCGCCGTCTTCCTCGAGGACGCGCACGCTCTCGACCACGTTCCACAAATCGCCCCAGCGGCCGCCGGCGTTCATCGCCAAGCCGCCGCCGAGCTGTCCCGGCACGCCGACCAGGCCCTCGAGGCCGGTCCAGCCCAGGCGCGTCGCCGCGTTGACGAGCGAGGGCAGCGTCGCGCCGGCCCACGCGACGAGCTGCGCGGGCGCGCCGCGCTCGAGCGTCTCGCCGGGCGCTCCCCCCATCGCCTCCTCCGCCAGGTCCGGGCGGAAGACTCGGCGCAGGCGAGCGGTCGAGATCACGACGCCGGGGTGCAGGCCGTGCTCGACGATCAGGTTGGCGCCGCCACCGAGCAGGCGCACGTGGTTCGCCTGCTCGCGCGCGTGGACCCAGGCCCGGCGCAGCTCCTCGGGGTCCGCCGGCTCGAGCAGCCACTCCGCGCGGCCGCCGACGCGCATCGTCGTGCGCGGCGCCAGCTCGGCGTCAGACAGCGCTGCGCAGGGCCAGGTGACCGAGGAGCTCATCCTTGACCTGATCGATGTCGCCCGCGCCGAGGACCAGCGCCGCGGCACGGCGCGGGAGCGAGCGCGCGAAGATCGCCGCGGCCTCCGGGCCCGGTCCGCCGGCCACCGCGTCCACGCCGGCGCGCCTGAGCCCTTCCACCAGCTCCGGCGCGCCGGCGAGGTGCTCGCCGTCGATGTGCGCGCGTGCTCCGTACACGTCCGCGACGACCACGCGGTCCGCCGAGCGCAGGCTCTCGATGAACTCGCCGAGGAAGCGCGCGGTGCGGCTGTGCTGGTGGGGCTGGAAGAGCACGTGCAGCGGTTTCCCCGGGAGCGCGCGGCGCGCGGCCTCGAGCGTCACGCGGACCTCGGTCGGGTGGTGCGCGTAGTCGTGTACGACGTCGACCTCGCCGTGCGAGCCCCACGGCTCGAAGCGCCGCCGGCTGCCGATGCACTCCTCGAGCCCGCGCGCGGCGAGCTGCGCCGCTCCGGCGGCTTCGAGGTTCCACTCGCGCGCCGCGAGGCCGACCACCAGCGCGAGCGCGAGCGAGGCGTTCTCGACGTTGAACTCGCCCGGCACGCCGAGCGCGACCTCGGCGCCGAAGCCGGGGCCGCGCAAGCGGAAGGCGAAGCATCCAGCGCGCTCGCCGGTGACCTCCGCCTTCAGCTCGCGGCCGAAGCGCCAGGTCGCGCAGCGCGCCGCGGATTCGACACGGCGCGGCGCGGCGCGGCCGAGGACCAGGAGTCCGAGCGGAGCGACGCGGTCGGCGAAGCGCGCGAAGGCGGCGACGATCGCGTCCAGGTCGCCGTAGTAGTCGAGGTGGTCGGCCTCGACGTTCGTGACGATGGCGCCGCTCGGCGCGAGCTGCAGGAAGCTGCGGTCGTACTCGCAGGCCTCGACGGCGAACCAGCCGCCTTCCTCGCCGGCAAGTGCGTTGGTGCCGAGGGTGCGGCAGATCCCGCCGATCAACGCGCCGGGCTGGGGCAACGCGCCGGGCTGGGGCAACGCGCCGGGTTGGGACAACGCGCCAGGCTGGGGCAACGCGCCAGCCTCGGGGAGGGCGCCCCGCGCCGCCCGCGCCAGGCCGCGCAGCGCGTGGAGCACCATCCACGAGGTCGTGGTCTTCCCGTGGGTGCCGGCGACGGCCAGCGTGCGGCCGGCGGGCGCGATGCGGGCCACCAGCTCGCTGTACTTCTTCACCTCGACTCCGCGCTCGCGTGCCTCGAGGACGGTCGGGTCGGTCTCCGGCACCGCGGCCGAGCGGACGAGCAGCTCGACGCCCTCGGGCAAGCGCGCGCGGCCGGCATCGCCGATCTCGAGCGGCACGCCGGCGGCTCGCAAGAGCGCCGTGTGCTCGCTCTCGCAGCGGTCGTGGCCCGAGACGACGTGGCCGCGCTCGGCCAGGATCCGCGCCGCGCCCGAGACGCCCGCGCCGCCGGCGCCGAGCAGGTGCACGCGCCGCGGCACGAGCGGATGGCGCGCTGGCCGGCTGGGCCCGCCGCCCGACGCGGTCCCCGCAGCAGGCGTCCGAGCGCTCGTCTGCGCGGGCGACTGCGCCGCCGGCGCGGCCTCCCGAACGTCCTCCCGGATCATGCGGCCCATTCAAGCCGCGCCGCAGGCGAACTCAAGCCCGCGCCGCGCTTTCCAGGCGCAGCCTGCGCTGCGAGAGGATCTCCTCCCACACCTGCAGCGCGCCGTCGATCGGCACCGATCCCTCCAGCGCCCCATCTTCTTGCCCCAGTTCCAGCGTGCGTAGCCCGTGGTCGCCGTGAACAATAATCAACGACGAATCGAAGCGGTCCATCTCTTGGAGGCGGTCAAAGAAGAGACCTAGCCTCTTATTCAGGTACTGAACCTGCCCGGAGT